>DAOTAZ010000047.1:0-14133 GCA_035382965.1 Chitinispirillaceae bacterium
ACTGCACAGTCCACCTGGCGCGCACCATGCAAAACCGCTGTAAGTGAGTTCGCTGTGGCCATCCCAAGATCGTTATGGCAGTGCACGGAAATTACCGCTTTATCGATATTAGGCACCCTGTTGAACAATTCGTCAATTATTTTGGCAAAATGCTCCGGTGTGGTATATCCCACAGTGTCAGGAATATTAATTGTTCTGGCACCAGCATCTATAGCGGTCTCCACAACACGGCAGAGGAAATCAACTCCGGTCCTGCCCGCGTCCTCAGGAGAAAATTCCACATCTCCGCAATGACGTCTGGCAAGACGGACACTGCCCTTTACAATTTCCAATATTTCATCTTCAGACTTGCGCAGCTTCTTCTCTGTATGAATGCCCGAAGTACCGATAAAGGTATGGATACGGCACTGCTCTGCCGGTTTAACGGCGCGTGCACAGGCCAGGATATCTTTTTCCACGGCTCTTGCAAGCCCGCAGATTACAGGCCCCTTTACTTCACGTGCGATACTTGTGACTGACTGGAAATCACCGGGGGATGAAACCGGGAAACCAGCCTCAATAATATCAACATTGAGTCTGGCAAGCTGTCTGGCCACTCTGAGCTTCTGATCAACTGACAAACTGGATGCAAGTGCCTGCTCGCCATCACGCAGAGTCGTATCAAAAATCAAGACCTTGTCTTTCATATATCCTCATATACTTCCGGCCTGCAGGCGCCTCCCTCAACCGGGGAGGCGCCTTTATCCGGATATGCTAATTTTTACCGCGGCCAGCGATACCCTTTGTTGCTCTGGATATCTCTTTGGCCTTCTCTTTCGGGCGCAGGCTTCTTGCTGCCTTACCCGCCAGCCACATCTCCGAGTTACCCATTGCAGATAGTTCTTTGTCCAGTAGTTCCTTATAATTGGGCTTTCCGCAAGCAGTCAGAACTCTTCTGGTTTCTTTGCCGCTCTTGACAGAATCGTAAAGTTCCCTGAAAACCGGCAGCGTAGCCTTCTTAAACTTCGGCTTCCAGTCAAGCGCACCGCGCTGAGCCGTCGCTGAGCAGTTGGAGTACATCCAGTCCATTCCGTTTTCGTCAACCAGTCTGATCAGACTCTGAGTCAGCTCCTCAACTGTTTCATTGAAAGCCTCACTGGGAGAATGGCCGTTTTTACGGAGCACATCATACTGTGCTTCCATAATTCCGGCAAGTGCACCCATCAGAACTCCCCGCTCACCGGTAAGATCACTGTAAACTTCTTTCTGGAATGTTGTCGGGAACAGATACCCGGAACCTATTCCAATACCAACTGCAAGGCAGCGTTCTTCAGCTCTGCCAGTCGCATCCTGGAAAACAGCGAAACTGGAATTGATTCCGGCTCCACTCAGGAAATTCCTGCGCACTGAAGTTCCGCTTCCCTTTGGAGCAACAAGGATAACATCGATATCCTTCGGAGGAATGACCTTTGTCTGATCCTTATATACAATAGAGAAGCCATGGGAAAAATACAGCGCTTTTCCTGGTGTCAGATATTTCTTGATAACAGGCCAGATTGCCATCTGCGCTGCATCCGAAACAAGCATCTGGATTATTGTTCCCTTCTGGGCTGCTTCTTCGATGTCAAACAGAGTCTTACCTGGTACCCACCCATCCTTAACCGCGCGATCCCAGTCTTTCTTGAACTTTTTCGCCTGTCCGACTATGACATTAAAGCCATTGTCCTTGAGATTCAATCCCTGGGCGGGACCCTGCACACCGTAACCGATGATGGCGATAGTTTCACCTTTAAGTGTTTTTCTGGCTTTTGCAAGAGTAAACTCCTTGCGGGTGATGACTTCTTCTTTTGTTCCGCCGAAATCGATTATAGCCATATATGGGGCTCCTTCTGAAAAAGTGTAAACATTAAGCTGGAAACGGGCCCTGAGGGTCCTCCAACGATCTATTTCTTTGCCTGAGCAATAGCGATTGTCCCTGACCTGACCACCTCTTTAATTCCGTAAGGCTTCACCATCATCATGAAATCATCTATGGATTTCTTTGTCCCGGTCATCTCAAATGTAATTGATGTCGGGGAGACGGATGCTATGCGCGCTCCGAATATCCCCCCAAGCTCAACAATCTCATGACGGTTTGCCTTGGAGGAATCGACATTTATAAGAAGCATCTCTCTTTCCACAATCGGTTCATTGCCAAAGTCAATAACCTTGATTACATCTACAAGCCTGTTAAGCTGCTTTACAATCTGTTCAAGAACACTCTCATCACCATCGACTATTATGGTCATCCGTGAAACCGAAGGATCCTCTGTCTCAGCAACAGTAAGACTTGAGATATTATAGCCTCTGCTGGAAAACAGCCCGGCTATCCTGGAAAGAGCGCCGCTGTGGTTCTCTACTAATACCGATATAGTATGTGTTCCCATCTTATCCCTCCAGAATCTCATCAATCGGTTTGCCCGCCGGAACCATCGGAAACACATTTTCCTCCGGCGAAATCATAAACTCCATAAGCGCAGGCCCATCGACAGAAAGCGCCTCTTTAATGACCGATTCAACCTGTCCCACTTCCTCTGCCCTGAATCCCTTGATACCATAGCTGTTGGCAAGAGCCACAAAATCAGGAACATAGTTGCGCTTACACTTCTGTGTACCAGTACATTCATTACAGAGAACACCACCGCGCAGACATGTAGCACTGTATCTCTTGTTGTGAAACAGATCCTGCCACTGACGCACCATCCCCAGATAAGTGTTGTTGAGGATAAGAATCTTGACCGGGATCCGGTTCACCGCCAGAGTGGCCAGTTCCTGTATATTCATCTGTATAGATCCGTCACCGGCAATATCGATCACAGGAACACCCGGATTTGTCAATGCCGCACCCATTGCAGCCGGCAGCCCGAACCCCATCGTTCCCAGACCACCCGATGTAATAAGGGTGCGGGGTTTATTGAACTTGTAAAACTGTGCGGCCCACATCTGGTTCTGACCCACCTCAGTGCAGATGACGGCATCATTGCCGACCTGTTTCTGAAGCTGCTCTATCACCCATTGCGGCTTTATCTCAGTCTGTGATTGAGTGTAGTTGAAAAGCCTGCTTCCCTTACGGGTATTGATCAACTGGTTCCATTCATCCGGTTGCCTGGGCTTGACATACTTATTAAGAGAAGTCAGGATGTTTTTAGCGTCACCCACAACCGGAATATCAACCTCGATTATCTTTGATATGGCCGCTGGATCGATATCCATGTGAATTATCCTGGCATTGGGAGCGAATTTTGCCACAAAACCTGTCACACGGTCATCGAAACGGGCACCAATAGAGATGATAAGATCGCTCTCCTGAAGCGCGAAATTCGCAGTCTTCGATCCATGCATCCCGGGCATACCGATAAAAAGCGGATGATCTCCTGGGAAAGCTCCAAGCCCCATCAATGAGGTAGTCACAGGAATATTGGTAGTTTCAGCCAAAGTCTTGAGCTCTTCATGGGCTCCGGAAATTATAATTCCGCCTCCGGCAAAGATCACCGGCTTACGAGCAGCCTCAATAGCTTCCGCGGCTCGCTTTATCTGTCTGAGATTGCCGACCAGATTTGGTTTATAGCTGCGTATCTTTACAGAATCCGGGTATTTATAGTCCTCATGAACAGCCCTGGAAATATCCGCTGGTATATCCACAAGCACCGGGCCGGGTCTTCCTGTCGATGCGATATGGAAAGCCTGTTTTATTATAACCGGCAGTTCTTCCACAGACTTGACAAGAAAATTGTGCTTGGTAATGGGTCTGGTGATTCCCACCACATCCGCTTCCTGAAATGCATCTGTACCAAGCAGCCATGAAGCGACCTGGCCGGTGATAGCAACCATGGGTATAGAGTCGAGATAAGCGGTGGCAATACCGGTCACAAGATTTGTTGCTCCCGGTCCCGAAGTAGCCAGACAGACTCCAACCTTCCCGCTGGCCCTTGCATAACCATCAGCCGCATGTGCGGCAGCCTGCTCATGCCTGGTCAGGATAAATTTGATCTCTTTTGTATCATAAAGAACATCGAAAATTGGGATAACCACACCACCCGGATATCCAAAAACAACCTCGACACCCTCCTTGATCAGGGCATCAACAACAATTTGCGCACCTGTCTTCCTCAAAGCATCCTCCAGCAGTTCATTGACAGACGATCCGGGGCAGATCAAAACAGTGTAAAATACGACCTCCGCCCCAAACAATCAAGAATTTATCCTTTAACAAAACAGAAAGGCCCGTCTCCTCGAGGGAAACGGGCCTTATTTTTACCATTTTTAAGCGTATGCTCTAAATGCCCGTTTCCCTTCTGGCGGGAATAATTACTACCACGCCTACTACCAGCAGGACAGCATTTAGAATTACACTATTGATTCGGCTTTTCATACGCATGAACTTAATGTAAATAAAATCTGAAAAAAAAGCAACTACTTTCTTAAATCATTTCTTAGAAAGGCAATCTTCACGCCAGCAACAATCCATCTGATCACAATCAGTTTGTGCTGATTTAAAACAGGGAAAATTCCCCTCAGCTTTCTGAATAGATTGAATCAGTTCATCCTTTTTCATCTTCGCACCTGAAATTCCCAACTCCCTGGCTTTTTTCCGTATCTCGGCAAGCTGCACCATAATCACTCCTTTTCCTGAATTGATGATTGTTCGGAAGGGAATTAAAATGCTTCACCATATTATACATTTTCCTGCATCAGCTTGCAACTCTCTTTTTTCCATTTTCCCTTGACTTTTCCAGTACTGAATTGCCTCTCTGACGACAATAACTTAGATTACATATATAGTTGAGTATTACAGTTTTTACCTAAAAATCGATTATAAGGCCGACAAAGGGGGACTTATGCGATTAACACCTGTTCTGATCCTCGCTACTGTCCTGTCATTAGCTCTTTCTGTATCAGGAAAAACTATAGTAGTGCCCAAAGATGCTCCGGGTATACAGGCTGGACTTGATAAAGCTGATTCAGGCGACACTGTATTTGTACAAAAAGGTCTTTACAGGGAATCTGTCACCCTGAAAGAAAATGTATTTCTGGTTGGTGAATCATCATCCCTGACCAGAATCCAGGGGAATAAAAAGGATCCGGTGGTAATAGGAGCAGACCAGGCTACAATAAAAAACTTCGTAATTGAGAATGGAGGCACCGGCATTAAATGTGAGAACACCTCACCTGTAATTGAAAACTGCATTGTAAGGGACAATAAAGGTACCGGAATCCAGTGTCTGATCTCACTCCCCTACATCCGCAACTGTGTTATCTACCGCAACGGATGGTCCGGTATCTTCTGCGAGTCCTCCAGAAGTATCAAAACCGCCATAGAACACAACATTATCGCAGAAAACGGTTACAGCGGAATAATGCTCTCTGCAAGAAGCGAAGTACTGGTCAGCCACAATATTCTTTTCAAAAACAAAGAGTATGGAGTCTGGGCAGAAGATGAATCCCGAAAGTCAAGAATTGTTTTCAACAATTTTTTCGGAAACCGCCATCCTAATAACTACTATGCCCAAATCGACAACACGAATATCAGCACAGATCCGCTCTTTGCGATGGCGGATAAACAGACCTACAACTATCAACAAAGCGAAGCACTCAAAGGTAAAGGCAAGGACGGGCTTTCTATCGGGCTTATCAGTGAGGTCGATATGGAGATAAAAATCAATGATCCCGACCAGGATGGAATAGAGAGTAAAAAGGATGCATGCCCGGACTTAGCTGAGGACCTGGATGGTTTTGAAGATGAGGATGGATGCCCGGATTTCGATAACGATAAGGACGGGATCTATGACTCAGAAGATAAATGCCCGAATGAGGCAGAAGACATGGACGGGTTCAGGGATGATGACGGATGTCCCGACGATGACAATGACAAAGACGGTATTTTAGATAAAGATGACATCTGTCCTAACGAAAAGGAAGTATTCAACGGTTATAAAGATGAAGATGGATGTCCGGATGAGGTGCCGGTAAAAAAGAATAAATCAGGGAGTGAATAGAATTTTAAAATATTGTGAAGATACGGCCTGGAGAATGATTTCTGAGAAGTACTGAAGATTTTATTTATCCGCTGATATAAAATGGTTCAGGCCGTTTAGTCTTACTGAATACTTCTCTCTTTTCTCCACGATTCCATGAGAGGATTTCCTTTTTGTGAGCCTCTCATTTCTTCAATACCTAAAACATCATTCGCTTCTTCTTATCCGTGGAGGGTTTCTTTTCAATCTGAGGGGTGCTGAAAAGCTTCATCATGTTATCTCCTTTTTTCCCTCTGCCCCCGTGGATATCACAGGTGTCAAGCACACTCTCCTCAAGAAAGAATTCCACGACTCCTTTAGGGCATTGATCATTGACCAAAAGATGGGATTCATGGCAGATGGTCTCTGTTTTTATCCCCTCAGGCCTTGGGAAATCCTTGACTGGAAGACCCTCATGGAGAGGTATCATTGTCCTGACCCAAACCGGAATAGCCGCGATAGATCCTGTGACACCAGTACCAAGTGGTCTTCGTTCATCGACTCCAGCCCACACACCGCATGCGATCTGAGGGGTAAAACCCACGAACCAGGCATCAGAATAGTCATTTGTGGTACCGGTTTTCCCTGCAGCAGGCCGTGTAAAGCCCAGCCCAGGAATACTGGCTCCGGTTCCGCAGCATACTACAGTCTTCATAAGTGATGCCATCAGGAAGGCGGTCTGAGGAGAGAGCACCTCCTTCTCATCAGGGGTATGCGACTCAAGCACCCGTCCGTTCCTGTCCACAATCTTCTCAATCCAATATGGCTTAGCCTGTATTCCTCCATTGGCATAGATGGAATATGCGGAGGTAAGCTCCATCGGAGTAGCCTGGCAGGCACCTATTGCCAGTGCCGGAACAGGGTTCATCTCGTGCTTCAACCCCATCCTTCTGGCATAATCGATGACAGTGTGGGCACCTACTTTGTTAAGCACCTGTATTGCCACCAGGTTCACTGATTTACCAAGTGCACTGCGGATAGTTATCGGGCCATTGAAGACCTTGTTATAATTTTCTGGACGCCACTCTCCATTATCTGTCATCAAGGTTATCGGCTGATCAAGAACAACAGAAGCGGGAGTAAAGCCATTTTCCAGAGCGGCAGTGTAGACAAAAGGTTTGAAAGCAGAACCCGGCTGGCGCCTGGCATGGAGCGCCCGGTTGAATTTACTCTCCTGGAAATTTCTCCCTCCTATGAGAACCCGGATTGCACCTGTCTGGACATCCAGAGCGACAACGGAGATCTGAGCCTGACGGAGTTTGATGGAGTCTGGAAGCTTTGAAAACTCCTCCTCGTGCAATGCGTAGATGGAATCAAAGGAGGCAAGAAATGTTTCCCGTTTAATTTTGAGTTTTCTGTCTGCTTTGGTACTGTCAAGAAATATTCGGTTAAGGCGTTTCTGAAGGCTGGCGATCTGGCGTGCACAGGATTGTTCGGCTGAATCCTGAGCGACAGGATCAAGAGTAGTGTGAATTGTCAGCCCTCCATTGTAAAGCATGTCATCGCCGTACTTATCAGATACATATTTCCTCACCATTTCCATGAAGTACTGTCCCTTGCCCGGAACCGGCTGGGTTATCCTGCACTCAACCGGCAGGAGGGCAGTCTGGGAAGCGGTTTTACGGTCAATAATTTTAAGATCCTCCATTGCCTTCAGAACAATGTTACGTCGCTGAGTGATGCGTGCAATATTGGCTTGCTTGTCAGGACGGTACCGTTCCGGAAGCTGGATTAATCCGGCAAGAAGAGCACACTCCTCAAGGCTTAGTTCAGAGCAGTGTTTGCTGAAATAATACTCACTGGCTGCCTCAACACCGTAAACTCCTGCGCCCAGATAGACCTGGTTGAGATACAATTCAAGTATTTCTCTTTTCGTGTAGCAGGATTCAAGCTGAATGGCGGTAAGCACTTCTCTTAATTTACGAGTGATTGATTTGTGAGAGGTAAGATAGACATTTCGGGCAAGCTGCTGGGTGATCGTCGAGAAGCCCTGTGCATACCCTCCTCTGGACATGTTCACTATTATAGCACCGAATATTCTCTTCACATCTATTCCCCAGTGGCGGTAAAAGCGCCTGTCTTCAATTGCAATCACCGCGTTCTGGAGATCCATGGGGATTTTCTCTATAGGAACCCAGTATCTTTTCTCAATACTGAATTCATGTATTACCGATTTATCCCTGCCCAGAACCTTTGTAACCAGTCGCTGCTCAATATTTTGCATCTGATTGAGCGTTGGAAGCGTCTGATAGAGTCTATATAGAAAAAATGATCCGGTGGCAACAGATGCGGAAAAGAGAAAGAGAAATACAAAAAACAGACTGAGAATGATCATTCCCAGGAATTTACCCTGACTGGCACTCTTTGTATGATCGGAGGAAAATATTACAGGATCCATGACCGTAAAAATATAGCCCGAAGCCCAGGCAAGTCAAACGATACGAATCAACAATTGACTCCAGATGAGTTTTTCAGGGATTTGCATAAAAGTTTTGCCTTAAGGGGGCAGTGATTGATTATCAATCAGAATCGGTTGTATATTGGCTATTTTACACTTATTCTTAAATAGCCATCAGGAGAATTCATGAAGAAAACCGCTTTGATTACAGGAATTACAGGCCAGGACGGGTCTTATCTTGCAGAGCTGCTTCTGGAAAAAGGTTATGAAGTCCATGGTATGATTAGACGCGCCAGTTACTTCAACAGGCGCAGAATCGACCATCTTTACAAAGATCCGCATGGAAAAAGCACCAGCCTTTTCCTTCATTACGGCGATATGTCAGACAGTAGCAACATGAACCGTATGTTAGAGAAGGTGCAGCCCGATGAGATCTACAATCTGGCTGCTCAATCACATGTCAGGGTTTCCTTTGAGGTTCCGGAATATACCGCAGATGTCGACGCGGTAGGCACACTGAGACTTCTGGACGCCATAAAGGAGACAGGCTTGCAATGCCGGTTCTATCAGGCATCCACATCAGAACTTTATGGAAAGGTACAGGAGGTTCCGCAGAGCGAGAAGACGCCCTTTTATCCGCGTTCACCATACGCAGTTGCTAAACTTTACGCATACTGGATAGTCATAAACTATAGAGAAGCTTATAACCTGCATGCATCCAACGGAATTCTCTTTAATCATGAGTCTCCCCGCAGAGGAGAGAGCTTTGTCACCCGTAAAATCACCATCGGGGCATCATCTATCAAGGCCGGGAAGAAAGACTGTCTCTACATGGGAAATATCGACGCCAGGCGTGACTGGGGATATGCTCCCGATTTTGTAAAGGCGATGTGGTTGATGCTCCAGCAGGACAGGCCTGATGATTATGTGATTGCTACCGGAGAGATGCATTCTGTCAGAGAATTCATTGAAAAGGCATTCGGATTGCTCTCTATGCCAATCGAATGGAGAGGCAAAGGTGTTGAGGAGACCGGTATCGACACCAACAGCGGGAAAGTCGTGGTGCGTATCGATCCCAAGTATTACCGCCCCACCGAAGTCGAACAGCTTCTGGGGGATTCAAGCAAGGCAAGAGATGCTCTGAAATGGAGACCAGAAGTCAACTTTGACCAACTGGTGGAAATCATGGTCAGGGCAGATTACGATTCTATAATGAAAGGTTGTAACGAAGTATAATGAGAATGCGCTTTTTCAGGCATAAGTTATCGATGCGGATACCTGCAGTCAGTGCTGCGTTTTTTTTCCTGCTCGCCTGTTATTCATTTACAATTGCAAAAGACGATGAAGAGGAGATAAAATGGCAGGATGCCGCAAAAGAGGTTGACGTTTTCCTCTTCAAGCAGCAGTACATCGACTCCGTAAAAAATGTAAATAACGTCACAGATCCGCAGTCCTCTTTGAGATTTATCGAAAAAAAGAGGCCCTGCGAGCCGGAAACACTGGTTTATGATGTTGCCTGGGGGCCTTTCAAAGCCGGTTTCGTAGTGCTCACTACTGAGCCCGATCCCCAGAATCATACTATCCGTCTGGGTGGAAAAGCACTCTCCAACAACTTTATAAGTGCTTTCTACCGCATGCGGGACTATGTGATGTCTGTTGTTGATGCTGACGGGCTCTATCCACTCTTCTTCGAACAGCATCTTCGGGAAGGGAAAAAATATAAAGCTGACGGTTACATCCTTTACGATCAGGCCGGGGGTAAAACCTATGTCCAGGAGAGGAATTTCAGAAGTCTGGAAACCCCGCAGTTTATCCATGATTACATATCGATTCTTTACTATATCCGTACCATGGATTTAACACCCGGAGATACTTTTTCTCTCAATCTCTTTATCCACTCCAAGGTCCATCCCATTTTTTTCAATGTCAGAGAGAAAAAAACAATCGAAGTGGATGCAGGAGTCTTTAATTGCATACTGCTTGAACCAAAACTGGCAGGTGAGGGAAGAGCATTTAACAAGAGAGACAAACTTGAAGTATGGGTCAGTGACGACCAATATAAAATACCGGTGCTGATCAAATCCAAAATCAAATTCGGTACAATCAACGCCAAACTGATCTGGAAAAACCAATCCCGAACACAAACTCCCGGATAAATACTTAATACCATGGAATTTCTCCTCTCAATTGACAGGGCGCTTTTTCTGTTCTTCAACTCGCAGTTGTCCTGCCCTTTTCTGGATTTTTTCTTTGTCACTATTACAGAACCAAAATACTGGATTATTCCTGCAATCCTGGGAGCAGTACTTTTTATCAGATCCCAGAAGAAAAAAGCCCTGATCGTGCTATTTCTGGCAATAGTCACAGTAGCACTTACAGACCCGATTTCTTCCAAAGTAATTAAGCCTCTTGTGGGCAGGCTTAGGCCCTGCCACCCGGATGTAATGCTTGAAGGGGGAATATTCCTCCAGGGTTTGAGGAGAACATTTTCATTCCCTTCATCTCACGCTACGAATATCTTTGCACAAGCTGCACTTTTTTCCTTCTTTTACCCGGGGAAATACATCTGGTTTTTCCTCTTTGCATCTCTTATCGGTTTATCCCGGATTTACATTGGTGTACATTATCCCTTCGATGTTCTCGGTGGAGCGGTTTTCGGAATCATAATTGCATTTGGAGTCTACAGGGGTTATCTCTTCGTAATCAGGCTTTACAATCAAAAAAAGTCCCCTCTGCCTGAGGAAAGCGGCGTAACAGCGGAGTGAAAATCATGCCTCCCGAGGTCAGGCCTCAATTTGCAAGTGATAACTGTTCCGGAATCTGCCCTGAAGCGCTCGATTCCATGATCAGGGCTAATCAGGGTTACAGCGAGTCCTATGGAGAAGATATCTGGACCAGGAACGCCTCAGATGCGATCAGGAGGCTTTTTCAGTGCGATTGTGAAGTCTTCTTTGTGTTTAATGGTACAGCGGCAAACTCTCTAGCCCTCTCCTCTATCTGCCGTCCATACCACAGCATAATCTGCCATGAGATGGCACACATAGAAACAGATGAGTGTGGAAGCCCCGAATTTTTCTCCAATGGAGCCAAGCTCCTTACTGTTCCTGGTGCAAATGGGAAAATCGATCTCAGCGCGGTTGAGGCAAGAATTGTCAAAAGGAAAGATATTCACTACCCGAGACCTCATGTGCTAAGTATCACACAATCTACAGAAGCCGGAACTGTATATTCTCCGGAAGAGCTCCAGTCGATTAACAAGCTGGCACGGAAATACGGGCTTTTTATTCACATGGATGGAGCACGGTTTGCAAATGCCGTAGCTTCTCTGAAAGTACACCCCTCGGAGATCTCCTGGAAATCAGGTGTGGATGTTCTCTGCCTGGGGGGCACCAAAAACGGTCTTGCATACAGTGAGGCTGTGGTGTTTTTCAACCGCAGTCTTGCCACAGACTTCGAATATCATTGCAAGCAGGCTGGACAACTGGCATCAAAAATGCGTTTCATGACTGCCCCCTGGGTAGATCTTATAGAGAGTAGGACCTGGCTTAAGAATGCTGAAAATGCCAATCATTATGCAAGATTACTTTCTGAACGTCTCAGCGGCTTTAAAGAGATCAGGGTGATGTATCCGCCTGAAGCAAATGCTGTGTTTGTAAGCATGGAGAGTAATTTGGAAAAAGAGCTTAGAGACCGGGGTTGGATTTTTCACAACTTTTTTGCAACGGGCTGCAGTCGCTTCATGTGTTCCTGGAATACAAGAGAAGAAGATATAGAGATGCTTTGTGAAGATATCCGCCAGATCACCAGATCATGATTCTCTGATTCCAATGCTTTTAAGCACTTCATTAAGGTTCTGCATCGAAACCGGCTTTTCAAAATAGAAATCTGCGCCAAGGCTCATGGCTTTCTCAAGCGTCCCACTGCTGCCATAGGCTGTTATAAGAGCGATTCTGGTTTCCTTTGATTTACTTCTGATATAAGAGATGATTTCAAACCCCTCTTGTCCAAGAGTGCCTGAGAGCCTGAGGTCCGCTATGACCGCATCATAGTAAATTGAATCCAGGTTTCTCTTTGCGTCCTCAATGCATTCACAGGTGTCCACTTCCACATTGGGACGACTGAGGAGTTTCCGGAACGCAAGGAGAATTGCCTCCTCGTCATCTACTACTAAAATGCGTTTTTTATCCATTGAGATCCTCACGTGAAGCTTCTTTCAGTATATCATATTTCATAGCCTGTGTGAACCCCTGCAATAGAAAATTATCTCTGGGCAAATCAAATCTTCCATGTAGTCCCGGTGGAATACCCATATAGGTGAGGAATGACGTGAGGGGTAAATAAAAATAATTCATGTGATCACCGGATGTAAGCACTTATTTCAATATCGCATGAGATGGCATTTCTTTTGCGCATTGCTCAGATCATGAAAAGAATTCTTCTGGCTGATGATGAAGAGAGTATCCTTCTTGCCTATAAGAAACTTTTAAGCAGTAATGATGTTGCTGTAGACACGAGCCAGACTGTCTCAGAAGCACTATATCGCCTTAAAGAGCAACATTATGAAGCTGTGATAGTGGATTTGTGTTTGTCCGGGACCGCAGAGATGGATGGGTTGAAGATTGTGGAATTTGTCAAAAACCTTTCTCCACAAAGCAAAGTAATAGTACTTACAGCTTTTGACGACAACAGGATCCGTGAAAAGGTGATATTTGCCGGAGCATATTGCTTTCTTGAAAAACCCGTCTCTGCTTTTCTGATAAGAGATCTGCTCAAAGAAATTGGTGTATATAACCTTGATTGATTAAAGGATTACCTCGATTTCAAGTCTGGAAAAAGAATGATATTGGTTTGAAACGGTTACTATTGATTAACCCGATTTAAAATGATAATGAATGTGGGAAAAAGATTTATTTTAATATCTGTATCCAGAATTGTATGTGCAAAAAACACACAAAACCGGATACAGAGTTAAAATGAGTTCTCCGCGGTTTAAGTACTGTGGAGAATATGTTAAAAATAAACCTGGATTGATTTCGTAGTATCTTCAATATTCTTAATTCAGACATTCCGGCATTTTACTCCCGAATTCTCTCCGTTTCTGATATCACAGAATTCGCCTTACCAGAATAAGTACGCCGGGCAGGAGAAGAATATATGATTGCAGCCATGATTTTAGCGGGTCTGGTGTTACTTTATTTTGGTGCAGAGGGTCTTGTCAGGGGCAGTGCTTCGCTGGCTCTGAAATTCGGGATGACTCCACTGATGGTTGGGTTGACGGTTGCAGCATTCGGAACAAGTTCCCCGGAGCTTGTTGTCAGTGCCAAGGCAGCCTACAACGGTCTCGGAGATATAGTAGTGGGAAATGTAGTCGGCTCCAACATATTCAATGTAGCGGTTATTCTGGGTTTTGCCGCTTTGGTGAGACCACTGAAAGTCAAGAATCAGATTTTAAGAACCGATGCCCCGATAATGATAGCAGTGTCTTTAGTGCTGGTCCTGTTTTTAAGGGACAGGGTGATCTCCAGACCTGAAGCGGCGATATTAGCCACTGGTATTATCGCTTATATAATTCTTTCGGTTCATCTTTCCAGAAAAGAAAATGCTTCTGCGGACATCCCCGTCAGTACCGGTAAATCCCCTCTTCTTGATCTCCTGTTTGTGGTTGCCGGATTAGGTATGCTTATTGCCGGTTCAAATTTACTG
>DAOTAZ010000048.1:0-14132 GCA_035382965.1 Chitinispirillaceae bacterium
CTTCGCAATCAGTGACTTTTGCGGCTCTGATAAGTCCTTTCATTGTGCCAAGATGGCATACAGTGCGTTGTGCCCAGAGAATTCCGGTAACAAAAACGTCTTTTTCGGTTTTAATTCCTCCCGGGCTTGACAGAGCCATGCAGGTAGCATCGACTTTCGACTCCTCTGCCAATGTAATGGAAAATGAAGTGGAATCCGTGGATGCTTTATTCTGCTGGGAAGATCCTCCAGTACAGACCAGGGTACTTTTCTCCATCACCTCGGCTCTCCCGTATACCGTAATTCTCTGAATGGCCAGTGCATCACCTTTAAACCTGGCATCATCACCTATAAAGATACGGCTGTTGGAGAACATCGATGATTCTCTGATGTCGGATTTATCAAGAATTCTGATTTCTCCTCCAACTGTAAAGCTCAATCCCCTTGCAGTTACTTCTCCTGTAAACTGAAGATCATCCATTACCGTTATTTCCCTGTCAGACTCCCAGACTATATCCATATAGGAACCATCGATAAACAGAGGACCATTTACCACATCAGGAATCTTTTCCAGGTCGCTGTTGGATTGAATGACAAGCGGCGGATCGTAAAGCGCGGTGTCAGCAATCTGCAGACGTGACTGGTATTCGGAAAGCAGTTTTGAGAGAAGCTGGGATTGTCCTGTTGAAACTGTGTCTTTTATCTGCACAATTTTACCATTTGGTGTCTGTCCCTCCAGTGGATTTTCATTCATTAGAATAAGCACCGTATCAGGGAGAGCGGGTACTTTGCTTCCAAGTATTGCCTGTACTTTCCTTCTATTTTCGCGGAATTCTCCAATGGACTCCATGACAAAAAAGATCCCCTGTGGGGAAAGAGAGATCTGGGATTTCCCGAAAGAGTCGCTTCTGAACAGATCGATCAATTCCGGCTCGCTGCCCAGTTCAAAACCTGAAGTGTCTTTGATGTCGATCAGGTCGCTCCCGAACATCGAATCGAGTGTCGAGATAGTTTTTAGTGTATCGGAAAAAGAGTCGTTATTTGCAAAATATTTTTCAATGCCCTTGTAGACACCTGAACGCGCATTGAGCAGTGCCTGGAGGGATGATGGTGAATGTAGAAGCGGTTTTGCGAATGTTAACTGGTGCAGCATGTAGGAGAAGACTGCAATAAAACCGATTGCGGTAAAGACAAGCACAACAGGTAGAGCGCTTCCCTGACAGTCCCGGTTTAGGAATGGATCATTTCTCTTCAACCGTAAGCTCATAGGTCCCCCGTTGATCGCGCAGGACTATCCGGTTCTCCTTGATGGAAATAATCTCCTGCCCGAGGGCTGTTTCCCCCACTCCACGGATATAGGTTTCACCTCTTTCATCCTCGACAATCGCCAGAGATTTCTCCTTTAAAAGAATTCCCTTAAGGAAGAGTCTGGGACGTTCAGGTAAAGTGGAATGGGTAGATTTGTTCCGGGTTATTTTTACTCCTCCTTTACGGAATGGACTTTCAAAATGCCCGGCATAGGTAAAACTCTCGCTTGTATCTTCAATCTGCAGCGCAGTGTTTATTAACCGGAGACCTTTGTCGTCGATCAGGGAATTACCACTTACGGTGTTACTGCCGGTTCCGGTAAAGAGTTCAGGAAGTTCAGAGAGAATCGAGAACGATGCTGCGAGAAGTACCACTGAAAGCAGCAACATTATGGTTGAATTTGGATGGAATATTTTTTTCATATATTCTGTAACGGTATAAAACAGGTTACCAGGATCTTCGCTTCTATTCCGCCTTCCGGCTTTGATTCCATCGCCAGACGTTCTATCTTGAACATGAAAGGAATCTTTTCAAGTGAGGAGATGAATTGTCCAAGAGCGTGATATGTTGTGGTCATGTCCAGAATCACCGGAAAAAGGACAAAATCCTCATTTCTTGATTCCGCCTGAGGCTGCATTTTTACAAATCTTATATCAGAGGCGCGTGCTTTGGCGATGAGTGTTTCAAGGAATGAAGACAATCCGGCAGAATCAGCCTGATTTCCAATACGGCTGTCTAATTTTTCCTGCAGCAGCGTGTTTTTCTTCTCAATTTCGCTCCTTATCTGTGAATATCCGTTTTCTGAAGAAATAAGTTCCCGGTAGCTGGAAAGCTCTCTGCTTTTTTCTTTGTATCGTGCAAGTTGGTCCGATACAAGCTCTTTTGTGCAGAAAGCGGCCAGAAACAGCGAGGCGCTGAGCACCAGGATAGTCAGAGATTCTCTGGAGACTCTTTTTAAAATTTCAGTGTGCATAATATCTTGAATCTGCAATAGTCTTTCAGCTTTTCATCTCTTTCCAGTGATGCTAAACTGACATTTGTTATAAAATGGGGGCTGTTGAGCCTCTTGATCATCTCTGTTACTATTGTCTCTGATTCCGCCCATCCTGTAAGTGCTGCTCTGAATTGATTCTTCTGTCCAGGTACAGGTTCTGAGCCGAACCGCTCGAAGAAAAGCCCCTCTGGCCTGTTGGAACCAAGATAATGAAGAAGTCTTCCCCACTGAGTCGGTTGGGTGGCAAGGCTCTGAAGCCTAAGGTGTTTTTTCGCCAGTGTTTCCCCGGATTTAAGCAGGTCTTTTATCTCGGTGTTGTTGGCAATGATGCTGTTGTACTCGGATTTGCACTTGTTAATTTGAACTGAGGTGCTGTGGTTCATGAAAAACAGTGCAGTGGCTGTCAGGAGCGGTAATAAAAAAAGCGCACAGGAAATTAAAACCGCGGTTTTCCGGATTTTTCTGAATCTGAAGCCTGCTGATGGCCCGCTGAATGATGGTACCGGAGTTCCGATATGACAGAATGCGAGTCCGGCAGCTCTTATGACAGAAATATCATCTGATGGTGTTTTAATTCTCTGGATGGAAAACTGATCTCCGGGAAAGATTGTCTGCTCATTGAAAATGTAAACAGTAAGCGGGAAAGGGGTACCTCTTTCGAGTGTAGCCCAGTATCTCTCAATCCGGGCGATAAAAGGCTGGAGATCGGAAGAATCGCTGAGACGGAAAACTGCCGCAAGTCTTCTGCTCCGGATAAGCCCGATTATGTAAAACTTGCCATCCCGGAAAATTGAAAGAAAAGAGTCCTCCGGCTTTTCAAGCAGATGCAGGGGAAGTGTACACAGGAATGCATCATCAGGATAAATTCCGAAGAGGTTATTATCGAGGAGGTCGGCGTGGAGCTGGTGATGCACAGGGAGAGTGCAGGCTGAAAAGTAGCTCCCATCGGCTGTGCTGTATGGCCCACTCTCTCCGGGCAGTGAACGGACCCATCTGGATTCGATTCCAAGACAGACGCTTTTATCCATCAGGAGAGCGTTCCTGTTCCTGTTGTTTATCGCCCATCTTGATGTGCCTGAAAGTCTCCATTTGCCACCCGATTCACTCATGGTGGCGGAAACATAATAACCATCGGCTGTAACTGATATTCCTGTAAGCTTCTTCATTTCGGGGTTGAACCGGTTGTATCTGCTTCTGTTTTACCCGGACCCGGTTTAAGAGTGACAGATGTGTCATTTACAACTGCAGTGCTGTCGTTTTCAGAACCGTTTTCAGGCAACTCTTCCACTTTGCCGTCTGGCGTTTCTTTTACCGATGTACTGTCACTGTTGAACCTGGAACGGATTTTTTTTCTGCCAAAGTAAATCTTCTTTTCCAATATGTCTTTATCGTAAACCTCAAACTGTTCCAGCTCACTTTTCAGATCTACATGATCTTCCCTTGTCACAATATGTGGTGTAATAAAGACAACCAGGTTTGATTTGCTTCGGGTCTTGCCTGAGTGACGGAAGAGAGGACCGATTATGGGAAGACTGCCCAGAACAGGAATCCTGTAATTGTAAGCAGTTTCCTGGTTTTTGATCAATCCGCCAAGTACCAGAGTTTCTCCGTCATTGAGACGTACTGTTGTTGAAATCGATCTTGTTGACACATTCGGATAGCCCTCATAATTGGTCTTTTCCGAGTTTGAAACATTGGGGCTGATTTCAGCAGTAATCTGCCCGCTCTGGGAGATCCATGGAACTATGTCAAGCTGAATTCCGAACTTGATTGGCTGAAAACGGGATGTCTGATTTTCCCCAACCCCGGTTACAATTTTAAAGTACTGGGTTTCGCTGACATCTATGGATGCCTTGTTACCGTTGAGAGTCAGTATTGAAGGCTGGGCGAGAACCTTGGCTTTATCCTGGGTTTCAAGAAATCTCAGAACCGAAAAGAGCTCATCGGGTATGCCCTTTAAATCACTGGAGGAAATCTTAAACGCCCTGCCCAGAAAGTCTTTCAGGGCTTTGCCGCTTATCCCGATCTCGAAATTCTGGCTTCCTTTATAAAGTTTGTGCTGGGGGAAAGGTGTCAGCAGGTATGAACTGTCCATCATACTTCCAAGCTTTCCTGATCTCATCCCGAATTCCTTGTCCAGGTTATCCTTGAACTCCACTATTACCGCATCGATGCGTACCTGGGGAGTGGGGATATCGATTGTGTTGAGAAACTCCATGGCTGTGACAATGTCCTCAGATGTGCCGGAAATGAGAACTGCATTCTGTTCCTTTATTACCCGTACATTGGTGGATGGAATATCCTTGGGAAGGAGTGCAGGGATATTGTCTGCTTTTATGTGCTTCAGATGAATCAGTTCTGATTTGGAAAGTGCCTGTCCCGATGGTGTTGCTGTGTTGCGGTCTCCGATAAGTATCACGTTTTCCTTTTGCACAAAAGTAAACCGGGTTCCTCCAAGCAGAAGAGCAAGAGCTTCTGTCAATGGCGCGTTGTTCAGTTTGGCGTTGATCTCGCTTTTAATACTTCCATAGGTTATGATCTCCACATCACCCTGTTCGGCTATGGCCCTGATTATATCCTCCAGATCCCCGTTTGAGACATCGAGCGAGACCATCCCATTGCTGTATTCTACAAAGAAATTGCTTTTTGAGGCTGAAGAGCCCTGAAAACGGGTACTGGACGGAGGACTGGAGGGTTCTCCGGAGAGAACCTGATAGATATTCTTTCTTTTAAGAACTTTGAACCCATTTCCTTCCAGAAGAGCCCTCAGACCGTCTTCAAGCTTTACCTGGTAGAGTTTCCCTGTTATTTTCCCCTCTACTTTGGCTTCAGGAACAATACTCACTGCCGTTTTTGACGAGAGCTCTTTCAGGAATTCTTTGACATCTACATTCTGCACATCGACGGTCAACTTGCCGTCGTAATAACGGATCATTGACTTCTGTTCATCTGTGGCCTTTTGTATCCTGTAAACACTGCCCTCTCTTACCACCTCCAGACCATTTGATTCAGCAATGCTTCGCAACCCCTCCATTATAGGCACATCAACAAGGTGAAGGGTCACCCGGCCTGTAATACCCTGGTCCAGAAGAATACTGATGTTATATCCCTTGGAGATCATCCGGATAACATCCCTGATATCGGTGTCTTTTACATCAATAGACATCCTCTGTTCCTGCTGAGTAGTGTCTGTCTGCTGGGGAGCAGCCTCCAGTGAGACTGAAAACAATACTGTCGCGATAACACTGATTGCGATTCTCATGAAATTTTCCCGTGAGAGTTTTTCTGACTTCCGGTTCATCTGATATCCTCAACCAGGACCACTCTGAGGAGTTCCTCCGGAGTAGTTATACCCTGTTCAATTTTGGAGATTCCATCATTAATAAGAGAGCTGAATCCCTCATCACGCAATGACTTCCGTAAAGCACTGTCAGAGATGTCATCTGCTATAAGAGAGCGTATCTTCTCATTTATTTCTATCAACTCGAAAATCCCGATCCTTCCCTTATAACCTGTTTTCTTGCACCGCTCGCACCCTTCAGCGGTATAAGAGCGGGGGATACTGTAGCTGCCAAGAAGCGACTCCCATTTTCTCCTTGTCTCACCTGAGATTTCTGCTTCCTTTTTACAGTGAGGACAAAGTACCCTTACAAGTCTCTGAGCGATAATTGCCAGCAGCGATGAGGAGATAAGGAAAGAGGGGATCTTTAGATCCCTTAATCGTGTAATAGCCGAGACTGCATCATTTGTATGTAATGTCGAGAACACAAGATGACCGGTCTGAGATGCCTGTACAGCTATCTGGGCTGTCTCAGTATCGCGGATCTCTCCAACCAGGATTACATCAGGGTCCTGACGAAGTATCGAACGTAAAACTGCGGCAAACGTAACACCTGCCTTCTCGTTTATCTGAACCTGATTTACACCATCAAGTTTGTACTCGATAGGATTCTCTATTGTAGTGATATTGATGGCTTTATGCCGGATACGGTTAAGGCATGCAAAAAGGGTAGAACTCTTTCCGCTTCCGGTTGGCCCTGTCACAAAAATCATTCCCTGGGGCTTTTCTATGATTTGAGAGAGTGAATTCAATGCAGGAGCGGGTATTCCCAGATTATTAATATCGAGCAGTGCCTTATCATGTTTCAGAATACGGATCACCGTTTTTTCTCCATAATGGGTTGGCAGAGTGGAGACACGAAAGTCGTATGCCTGAGCACCTACATTGTGCCTTATACGCCCATCCTGGGGTACACGCTTCTCAGCTATGTCAAGATCTGCCAGAATTTTTATTCTGGAGGTCAGAGGAGAATACATCCACCTGGAGATTTCAGAATACTGCTGCAGCATTCCATCGATACGAAGCCTTATCACCGCGTTGCTTTCCGATGGCTCGATATGGATATCGGATGCATTGAGCTTGATTGCCTCATTGAATATAAGAGACACCATCCTTACTACAGGTTCTGCCTCGGTTCTCTGACGAATCTCCTCTATGGAAAGGGACTCGTCGATCTGAAGCTGCTTTTCGTATTCACGGGAAATCTTACCGGTAAACTGTTTGAATGCTGAATCACCTTCGAAGAGCTTCTGAAGCATCTTCTTCATCTGTGATGGTGTGGTGAGGACTGCTTCCACTGTTCTGTCGCTTATCAGTTCCAACTGCAGGATAGTGTCAAAATCAAGAGGATCGGTGATTGCCAGACGGAGCAATGTATCGCTGCTGTCAAGAGGAAGGACATTTCCTGACTTAAGTGTATCGGGGGAGAATTCCCTGAGCAGTTCTGTGCTGATCAGGTTTTCTATCTCCGGAACAAATTCCATCGAGAACTGCTCAGCCAAAGCCTCATAGAATTCTCTTTCGGTAAGCAGGCCCTGTTCAAGCAGGATTTCACCAATCCTTGTACTCTGCTTTATTGCCTGCAGCGCGGCTTCCTCCAGTTTTGATTCCTGAACAGGAAGACGGCTTTGAATTATTGAACCGATTCTTTTTATCATTAATGAGATTTTCCAGGGTTGAATGTGGAATTATTTGAGAAAATAACATTTGTTCACCGAGTTATGCGAGAGTGCCGGTTAACCGGGAAATATCCATTTCCGGAATTTTACTATCTGGAGATTATTCCGGAATATGTGACAGGGGGGATATTGAAGTAGATCCTTACAAAGAGGCTGAAAGCGGATTCCAGTTTGTTGCTGTAGGAGATTTCCGGATTTCTCTTGGTATTGAGAAGTTCACGTTTCTGCCACAGTTTAAGCTGATAGACAAGCTCTTTAGTGGCGATTCTGAGTTTGACAACATGATCCGGAGTTGATCGCCAGTGATTGATTCTAGCATCGGATTTAGGTGAGTTCAGTGATACATCGAATTCTTCTTCCGGTATGCGGATATTTTTGTTTATAGATTCAGGAGTGTTTTTTGAAAGGCAGATAATGGCATAAAAGCCGCGCAGGAAACGCGGCAGAAAAGCATCGAGGTAGAGGCATTTTCCCCAGTTTTCGTTTTTCAGGTCTTTCTCGAGTTGTTCAAGCGTGGGGATAAGCGTCTTGCAGACCCGGTTAATCTGTTTACCCTCGAATTCTGTCAGGTAGTAAGCTTTTTCCACCGGTTCACGATAGGTCGTTTTCTCTGATCCGTGCCTGGTATTCTTAATGTAAATATCATCGAGAGTGGAGATTACAATCTGGTCATCGGAATCATCGAATGTAATCCTGGCACGGCTGACAGTTCCGGTCTGTTTATCGTAGGATAGAGAAATTTTAGCCAGAATTATTGGAAATTCCGTCCGGGGCAGAAGTGTTTTTGTGCTGTCGGAGTCGGCTGAAACTGCCGCACTTATAAGGAACGGCAGAACAACCGCCATCAGAGGTAACTTCATCCTGGTTTTCCCGTCTATTCAGTTTCTTCCTCTGAAAACTACAAAATAGTTTTTTCCCGGACAGGTCAACGGGGTATCCCGATCAAGGTTCTTCAGCAATCAGAAGAATCTGGGGATCGAGCTTCAGATTTAAATCATCTGTACGGATGGTCCCATGATCCTTCACCAGGTTCAGATAAACATGATTATCTCTTGGCTTGAGCAGAATAAGAACATCGATATCGTTGATAAAGGCAGCGAGCACTTCAGGAATGTTATTTGGCAGAAAGTTACTTTCCCTGTGCAATGTGGCGCTGAACCATATCCCGATACCCATGTCCTGTGCAAACCGTTTAAAGCTGCTGAATTCTTCTGCAGAAACCTTCGAGAAATCATAACCATCGATTATGATGAGATCAGCAGTGAAATTTCCGTCAAGAATCATCGAGCGGAGACTTCTCTGCACCTGTTCGGCATTGACCCCATCCTGCCGGAAATTCATGATTACTCTGTTCTTGATTATATCATCATGAACATCCATAGCGCAATCAAGTTTATATCTCCGGGCGATTTCCTCGAAAATATCCTCATACCATGACACTATATGAGCGGTGTCTGCGGCAAAAGAGACATGAATCAGATTCTTGCCCTGGAAGAGCTGATCAGTGGCGATGTGTACCAGACATGCGGTCTTGCCGGTGCCTCTCCTGGCAGCAATTACTCCGATATTTCCTTTCCCGACTCCGCCATGAGTTGATTTTTCCAGAATCCTGAGGGGGCTTCTGGTGATAATCTCGTGTTTTATCATGTAGAAACTCCTTTATTTCCCTTTTTTCGTCTGGTTCTTTTTCTCCTGGAACTCCTTTTTGAGCTGTTCAGCTATTGATGCCGGTACCTTGCCGTATCTGAGGAACTCCATTGTAAATTCCGCTTTACCCTGTGTCAAAGAACGAAGTACTGTGGAATACCCGAACATCTCACTTAGCGGAACTTCGGAATCCACTCTGGTAAAATTACTTTCCTCTGTTGTGCTTATGATTACACCGCGTCTCTGGTTGATGCTCCCCAGGATATTTCCCTGAAACTCAACCGGGCCCTCGATCGAAACCTTCATTATAGGCTCCAGAATCTCGGGTTTTGCCTTCTCATAAGCCATCCAGAAACCACCTATCGCAGCCTGCTGGAATGCGATATCGGATGAGTCTACCGGATGATAGTTTCCATCGTCAATAGTGATCTTTACTCCCACAATAGGAAACCCGATGAGTCTTCCTTTGGACAGACAGGCTTTAAAACCCTTGTCACAGGAGGGAATGTACTCGTTTGGTATCACTCCGCCCTTGATCATATCGACAAACTGGTAATCACTCTCGGTATTGGGTTCCATGATTCCGGCAACACGCCCGTACTGTCCGGCTCCACCAGTCTGCTTCTTATGTGTATAATCGAAGCGCGCAGCCTGAGTGATTGTCTCACGGTAAGCAACCTGAGGCATTCCGGTTTCAAGCTCCACTTTGTATTCCCGTCTCATACGCTCGATATAAACATCGAGATGAAGCTCGCCCATACCTCTGATAATCGTCTCGTTTGATTCCGGGTCGACAAAGGTCTTGAATGTCGGATCCTCTTTTGTAAATCGGTTCAGAGCTTTTGACAGATTATCCTCAGATTTTTTATCCTTGGGCTTGATTGCCAGGGAGATAACAGGCTCCGGCACATACATGGTTGTCATAGAGACATTGAGAGCGGTGTCACAGAATGTGTCACCCGAGGCACAGTCAATTCCAAACAGAGCAACAATGTCCCCGCTGTGGGCCTCTGTTATGTCTTCCATGGAACTTGCGTGCATTCTGATAAGTCTCCCTACCTTGAAACGCTTGCCGCTTCTGGAATTGTATATCTCTGAGCCCTTTTTCAATGACCCCTGATATATTCTAATATAAGTCAGTTGCCCGTACTGTCCATCCTCAAGTTTGAATGCCAGAGCGATAAGCGGAAGTGACGCATCTGCTTTTACAGGAATCAGCTCATTGTTGTTATTCATATCGTGAGCTTCATAGCTGATATCCGATGGATTTGGAAGGTAATCCAGGACTGCATCGAGCAGAGGCTGTATCCCTTTATTCTTATATGCCGACCCGACTAAAACAGGGGTGAGCTCCAGAGACAGTGTGCCTTTGCGTATAGCATCTTTGATCTGCGCAACAGTCTCTTTACCCTCCAGATAGGCTTCCGCAAGTTCATCAGAGTACATTGACACAGCATCCATCATCTCTTCACGCATCTCTTGTGCCTTGGCCTGAAGGTCTGCAGGGATCTCTGCCTCGCGGACTTCCTCTCCACCTTTGCCGTCAAAATAGATGGCTTTCATTCTTACCAGATCAACTACTCCCTCCAGCTTGTCTTCAAGGCCGATAGGGATCTGAATCATCACGGCATTATGCCCCAGTTTCTCCCTGAGCTGCTCTTTGACTCTGAAGGGATTGGCACCGGACCTGTCGCATTTATTGACAAAGGCAAGACGCGGCACCTTGTATCTTTTTAACTGCCTGTCAACTGTTATCGACTGTGACTGTACACCTCCTACCGAACAAAGCACAAGTATAGCACCGTCAAGAACCCGCAATGCCCTCTCGACTTCGATAGTGAAGTCGACGTGTCCGGGGGTGTCGATCAGATTAATCTCATAGTCTTTCCATGATACGTTTGTGGCAGCAGAGGCGATTGTTATTCCTCTCTCGCGCTCAAGCTCCATGGAGTCCATCGTTGCTCCAACTCCATCTTTTCCTTTTACTTCATGGATTGCATGGATCTTCTTGCAATAATATAGGATTCGCTCGGAAAGAGTCGTCTTTCCCGAGTCAATATGCGCACTGATCCCGATATTGCGCATTTTCGCGATGTTCGCCATAAAACAAAACCTCTCACAAATAAACATTTACGGCCTGTTCCCGGCAATGCCGGAGAACTGCCTGTTAAATTATTCTCCACTGATTCCGCATCTGTTTTACAGATCTGGTTCCCGACAGGCTTATACTTCTCTCCCCCTAGAGGGTACTCCCGGTGAGATCGCAAGTTAAGGCAGGTTTATTTCAGTGGCCGAAAAATATAGTTTGTGCAGATAAAAAATACTATCAGAAAACTTCAATCAAACCTGAAACCGGCATTTTCATGTGGCTATTAATATATTTAGATGCCGGATAGCGCTGAATTTTCCACTTTTTGCATATTACGGCCAGGGAACTTACAAGTTGTGCATATTCTTTATTTTATTACGGCTCATGGATACGGACATGCGGTACGGGCCACTGCTATAGCCAACCGGATCCCACCAGAAGTAAAAATCACATTCAAAACCAATATCCCCGGCTCTTTTTTCAAGGAAGAGATGCTGAGATCTTTCTGCTGTGAACCAGGGGAATACGATTGCGGCTGCATTCAGTCCAGTGGTGTAACTGTAGATATGGAACAGACACTGAAAACCTACGTCAGTCTTGAGGAGCGCAATTCAAAGAGCATTGAAAGGGAACTTTTATGGTGCCGGAGAAACAAAGTTGATTGCATTCTCAGCGACATCACCCCTTTTGCCTTTGAAATAGCCCACAGGCTGGGAATTGTTTCCATTGCAATATCAAATTTTACCTGGTTCGATATTTACAGTGAATATGCCGCATATTTCCCGGATTTCAGGCCTGTTCTCGATAACATTCAGACCCAGTACAGTTATGCTGACATGCTTCTTGCCCTCCAGCCGCCTTTGCAGATGGATTACTTCAGAAGGAAACAATCCGTTCCGGTTGTGGGAAGGAAAGGGAAGAATGTCAGAGAGCTTGTGATGCTGAAATACAGGTTAAGTGAGAATAAAAAACTTGGATTGATCTACGTTGGTGATTTCGGGATGGGAGATGCTCAGTGGCAAAGGCTTGCAGAAATTGAGGACTGGGAGTTTCTCGGACTTCATCCGCTTTCCGGAAATCCTTCTAATTACCATATAATCAACAAAAAAGAGTTTCGATATCAGGATCTTACCGCATCCTGTGATGTTGTTATAAGTAAACTCGGTTATGGTGTGGTTTCAGAATGCTTTCTCAATGGGATTCCTCTGATTTACCTACCCAGAGCGCTTTTTGCTGAATATCCTGCCCTGGAAAAAGCGGTACAGTTCTGGGGAGGAGGGATACGTCTGGATGAGGAGAGTTTTCTCAAACTGGATTGGAAAGAGGCTCTGGAACGTGCTGCTTCTCAGAAGAAACCGCTTCCGGTTGAGTCCGATGGAGCAGGAATCTGCGCCCAGAAAATCCTCGAATTGCTGAAATGAATCCGGTTTACCTTGAAATAGATGATTCTGCATTAATATAATGTAAGAAAATTCTTGCTATTTCAAGGCGGATTCGTGAAAAACCCTCTCGAACAGTTTTTTGCAGTAGAAGAGCGCCCCGACGGCGTATATATCAGGCTGAGCAGTGTCGAAAGGGACTCGATCAGGATTGAACATGTCATATCATTGCTGCAGGAGGCAATGGTGCTCAATCTTGACGTCGAAAGATTAAAAGCCGCAGTTGAAGATGCTAAAGGGGAATTTGAGTGTATCGGACCTCCTTTTGAGTATTACAATCCGGAATTTGAACGCTACATCGATCTGTCGATTTCTGCTCAGAAAGCAAGTCTGACAATCCGGTCCGAATACCTGACCACTGAGAACGGAATTATTACGGAACAAATGATTTCCCTTCTGCTCTCCAAAAGGGGAATCGTACATGGAATCAAAACTGATGCGATAAAATCGATTGTTGAGAAGAAAATCGTTGATACTCCTGTTGTTGTCGCAGAAGCTACTCCTCCGGAAAATGGTGATGATGCGGTAATTGAACTGAAAGTTCTTGTCAACCCTGAAATTCATCCGCACATAAGAGAAAACGGCAGTGTGGATTATCGCAATATCCAGACCTTTACTTCTGTAAGCAAGGATCAGGTGCTTGCCATTAAGACTTTTCCCACCAAAGGAAAACCGGGGATGACAATTACAGGAAAACCGATTCCTGCGCTTGCTGGAAAGGACAAACAGCTTCCCAGGGGGCGGAATACAGAAATAGTCGATGATGGTAAAGCTCTGGTGGCCACTAAAACGGGAATTATCTGTCTGGATGGTTATCTGCTGAGTGTTGTGGAACTGCTTCATATCTCAGGGAATGTCGATTTCAGTGTAGGAAATATCAAATATTCCGGTGATGTACTGGTAAATAAAAATGTCCTGCCAGGCTTTACCATTGAAGCTGACGGGAATATACACATAAAGGGAGATATTGAATCGGCCAGGCTTATTTCCCGGAACGGCACTGTTACGGTTGAAAAGGGAATTATCGGTAAAAACGAAACCCTGGTAAGCGGAAAAACGGGAGTGCAGGTCTCATTTGCACAGGAATGCCGCATAATGTCTGAGGAAACGATTACTGTTAATAAATATCTGCTTCACTGCGAGTGTATCTGTGCAGCGCTGGATGCCACTTCTGCGGGCTGCAGCATAATAGGTGGAATCATTAAAGCGGAAAACCAGGTCTCCGCCCGCAATGTGGGAAACGAGCGTGGTACTGTTACAAGAATAACCCTTTATGATAAGCATAAGGCGATACTCGAAGAAAAACTGATGGAGATAATCGATCTGGAAGCCAGGCTTATGACCGAACTGCAGCCGATAGAGAAGGCTCTTAAGAGCAAGGTTTTCATGCTCAAGCGCAGCGGTGGAGGAATAGTTGGAAAGATCAAAGAGGAAGTGAAGAAGCTTGTCGATAGTCACAATGCTGTAAAACGCAAGATCAGCTATATTCAGCAGAACAAGGAGAGTCTGCGAAGAGAGATCGCTGAACCCAGAGAATACAGAGGGTATGTCAGAATTCATGGAAACATTTTCCCGGGGACAGAAATAAATCTTTACGGAAGCACTGAGCATATTATAAATAAGACAAGCAACAGGTGTTTCCGTCTGAATGAGGATA
>DAOTAZ010000049.1:0-14101 GCA_035382965.1 Chitinispirillaceae bacterium
AGATAGACTGCCGAGCGTCTGATATGACTTGACCGCCCATCGAGATCATGTGGTCCCACTGTGTCAAATGCCAGAGACACAATAGGATAACGGTTCTCTTTCCCGCAAACGTAACAGCTTTTTTCTTTAAGGTATACTGTAGTCATTGTGATTTTCTGCTTTTCACTTTGTAATCGATATAACTCCACACCATATCCGGAACCAGAACAAAAAATATCGGTATTACATCAAAATCCTTCCGGATAATACTGCCGGTTACACACCAAAGAACCGCGCCACCGGCAAAGCATACCATTAGTCTGCCTTTGACTTTTTCTCCGGATTTCAACTGCTGAAAGCCAGGAAGAAACAGACTGGAGAAGGCTTCGCCGTGACCGGAAATTCCTGTGACCTCCTGTTTAAATCCATCCCTGGTATCCATTTTCCATTCACTGCTGCTGCTGTTGCCAGACTCAAGTTCTATGTCATAATTTGTCAATCCGGACCGGCGTTTGGAAATCCACTTTGATTCACTCATCTTCAGCTTCTCCCAGGGTTTCTGAACGTACTCACCTATCCCGATCCCATCTCTGAGAAGTGACTCAACCTTTGACATCGGGATATTATGCTGCTCGATGAGTTTCCATTCGGTCTGGGAAAGTCCAAGGCGCTCCCAGGGCTTTATATCATCCTGGCCGGTAATCACCGCTGCACCTGAAAGTAAAACAAGAAAAAGGAGCGTTAATTTATTCATTTACCCTGATCCTGTGGTTTTTGTAAATTGTATGAAAGATCTATACTGAAACCCGGCCCTTTTTCCTCTTTGTCATTTTCAGTAAAGTAAATAAATTCCGCTCCCACTCCAAACATCCGGTCAAGAAAAGATGTTCTGATCCCGGCATTAAAACCTATAACACGGGAATTTAAAAACACAGGATAAGGATCATCATATCTCCAGGACTGACTAGATACTGTCGGTGGCACCAGATGCACAAATTCCGTTTGCCAGTAATCAAAGGCAGCATTGTATAATGAATTGAAAAATCCCGCATTTATTATAAGCTCCATCGATTCAGGAATCCTCAATGCTGGTATCTTGTGGATATTGCACTGAAGATCGACAACTGTACTGTGGTACCATTCCTTATTATCTTCAATCAACGGGAAAACGGAATCACACTTCGAAGAGACATTTTTAAACCCGTACTCAAGATTGAAATTCACATATTTAAGTATGTCAAATGACAGACCCATCCCCAGTCCAAAAGAGGACAGTTCCAGTCCTGACCCTGACATGTTATTCCCCTTCTGCCAGGGATAATTGTCTGAACCGGGTTCGTAAAACTTTGGATTACTCCGCCAGTATTCCATCTTCAGCGCAGGGCTGATCTTAAGCCCTCCCTTTTCTATGTCATACATGGTGATCCAATTCAATCTTATGCTGTCTCCCTGTATAGTTGGTAAATCAAGGGAATTGGCAGAGTTCTTATAGGTATAAACAAATCTGTTAATCCCCCATCCCAGGCTGAAGTTGCTCCGGAGAGGAAAACCGCTCTTTCCAGCATCAATAAACCCTCCCAGTAACGGAAAGGCCCCGGAAAAAAACCTGTCTTGATAGTTCTCAGGATCCTGGCTTTGCAGAGAATCAATGTAACCCTTTGCTCCGGCAAAAAAACCAATCCCTATCAGTTCATGAAACCTGCTCCCCAGATGTATGCTCACTTCATCGGAACCAAGTACCAAACGTCTATCGGGTATTCCTGTTGGTGCTTGCTTCCCAACAAACATGTCCGCTTTTATTCCTGCCTGAAAAATGCCGTTGGCAGTCCCACCTGCCAGTCCCAGTCCAAAGCGGGCCAGAGGTATCCTGGTATCTGTTCCACTACCCTTCTGAATTGCTATTTCAGGTCTGTAGAAGAAATCGAAAACAATAGTCCCGGGATTGGAAAGTCTTATGTGAGGAGCAGCAAAATTTCGGGCAATGTAGTTGATATCAAAAACTTTATTACTGAGGCGGTAAAGATACATCGACAGGTCCGCATTCACCATTGTACTCTCAGATTCAAGCCATCCCAGAGGTGACCCGGCATGTTCTGCCGCATTATATTTTGACTCATCTGAAAATTGCAAGATATATGGATTTTCTGCTTGAACGCTTAAAATCAGCACCGCAATAATAGGTAAAACTCTCATCAGATTCTCCTTTTCAGGAATAAGCTCCCGGGGTTGGTTCAGAATAACCTATTAAAATAACTCACGCAAATATACTGAAGTACATTTAACCCTTAACTGATTATCAATTATGAAAATGCCGAACCCAGCCCCAGAGCAAAAAGAAAACAGCCATAGATGGAGTGTTCGATGACTGTAAGCAGAAAAGAGTCTGTTTCCTGGTAGGTTTTTGAGAAGAAATAACCCCCTGCCAGGGTCAATGCTACTGCTACAAGGTTGAGGTAGATGATGTGCACGAAAGAAAATACTACTGTCGATGCAAATAGCAGTAAACCTTTGCCGGGGAAAAGTTCCCTGTAACGGTGAAAAAAGAAGACCCTGTAAAGGATCTCCTGTGGGATAACAGAAAGCAGGATATAGATAACCGATCCACCTGTCCAGAATAATGGATCTTTACCCAGAACCATAAAAAGTTTATCTGGAACAAGAACCATTCCAAGGAGAAGGAGCGCTGGTGAAGAAATCAAAAAACGCTTCAAGACACAAAATACCTGGCTTTTTTTAATTCTGTTCCGTAGAACTGTCTTAATGCTGAACTCTGGTTCATTTGCCAGAAATACTACTGAAGTTGCACAAAGAATTATAAGAATCGCGATTCTGTTCAGGGTTATAAACCTGAGGAAAATTGCGGAGGGGATCACTATATAAACCACAATGAACTCTATCGCAAGCAGAAACCTTTGCATCAGAGAGCCTCCTGAATCCCCAAAGGGGATTATTAATACCTGGAGTGCATTTTATCAGTATCGGAATCGGTATTGATTTCTAATAACCTGTATGTGAAAGCCAGGCACACTAAACTTTTCGATACCGATATCGATTCCGATACCGACCCCGATGAGGAGGACATTAACCCGCTGTCATTCCCCCGTCAACCGGAATGCTTGCTCCTGTTACAAACGATGCCTTATCGGAACAGAGCCACATTGTGACCTCTGCAACCTCCTGAGGCATTCCCATGCGTCCGACAGGCTCCATCTCAACAAATTGAGCCTCAAGTTCTTTGTTTCCTCCCAGAAAACGATCCACCATGGGAGTGCGAATCACACCGGGACAAATAGCATTGATTCGGATATTTCTTGAAGCGTATTCCATCGCTGCTGTTTTTGTCAGCCCCAGAAGTCCATGCTTGCTTGCAGTATAAGCTGAGAGTCCGGGAAAACCCATTAGCCCGGCAGCAGAAGATGTATTGACAATGGCACCTCCGCCGTGTTTCAGCATGTATTCAATCTCATATTTCATGCAGAACCAGGCACCCTTTAGATTTATACCCATAATCCTGTCCCATTCATCCTCGGATATCTCCGCAGTAGTTGCCTGCTTTCCCTCAAGACCGGCATTGTTAAATGCACAGTCCAGACGGCCAAAGTGCTCTACAGTCTTCTTTACCATCATCTCCACATCTTCCCGGCTGGAGATATCTGTACGCACAAACAGGGCATCACTGCCCATCTCTTTTATCATCCTTGCCAGCTTTTCTCCTTGTGCCTCATTTATATCTGCTATCGTAATCATCGCCCCCTCACGGGCAAATACCTTTACTGATGCTTCACCTATCCCGGAAGCACCTCCTGTGATTATTGCAGTTTTTCCTTCTAAGAGCCCCATCTCTTCCCCCTGTGTTTATACCTCAAAGGCCTGTTTCCTGTCCTGTATCGGAATCGGTATTGGAATTTCAATCCTGCATGAATTTGCGATTCCGATATGATTATAACTAGTCATCATCGGACTTTTACATCAATCGATATGCCAGAAGAAAGCCTGCTGTACCTCGAAGGAGAAGTTCAAGAATTATCAAATTAGTAGTAATTATTTCATGTAGAGGAAGGGGTTTTTCCAGTTTTTGTGCATTTCTGTAAGAAGATTTTTCAGGCTCAGTGTTGGTATCGATACTTATTCATGAAGTGATCATTTAAATGCTAATCTCAACTTTGAAATATTTGAAATTGTTAAAGATGTCTTTATCGATGAGAACCTCAAAGAATATCGATTTGATATTCTTTACCGCACAAAACTACTTAAAACCGATCAATGGGCATATCTTCTCTTTGAACATAAAAGTTATCCGGATAAAAAAACGCATCTTCAGTATCGTGTATAATGGCAAACCATCCTTTGATTTCATCAATAGTATAGAGCCGCTGTTCGCAATCATAGAGGAGACAAGAGAGTTCGTTCCGGACTTTAGAAAAATCGTTCTTGATTTAACAGTATTTGAGCCTGAGACAATTGAAGAGGGTTCACCTTCAGCAGGTTACTGTGGAGGACTGTAAGCTAAAGATGCTTCTTTTGGCGCTGAAGTATTGCAGAAGTCCGGAAGTGTTGAGTGTTTTACGCAAGATTATCAGGATATCAGAAGAGGCTCAAAGGATCAGAAAGTGGGAATATGATTATCTTGAAATAGTGTTACTCTGCCTGGGTACAATGGTAGACGAGAGTATGGATAATCAGTTCAGGAGAATAATTGCCGATGAGCACAGTGGTGGAGAGAAGTATATGGGAGAGAGAGAGAATTGAAAATGAGTTAAGAAAGGAAATTGAGAATAAGGATGCTGAGCTTGAGAAGAACGATGAGCAATTATACCGGATAATACGAAAAATGTCAAAAGAGGGATTTGATTCCCAATTGATCGGGGAAATTACCGGCTTGAGCAATGAGAAAACAGGAAGGATTTTGAGAAATCACCGGTCCCGGTAAAGCATCTCCTGTGCGGCAGGTATAATCTCCATCAATGGAAGCGAATTAGGACACCTGCTCTGGCATATTCCGCATCTCACACACCTGTCCAGTCTTAATCCCTCCTCCCACTGTTTCTCCTGGAATGCCTCTCTGGCTTCAGCCATTTTCATGTATTTGTAAATATTGTAGTAGGAAAGGCAGGCTCCCAGATTCAACCCCTGCGGGCAGGGAGCGCAGTAGCCGCACGATGTACATCGTGGCTCTTTTGTGTCAAGCATGGCGTCTGCCTCGGCAAGCACCTCTTCCTTTACAGGAACATTTCCCTCCAATTTGTCCAGGATACGACGGGCATACCGGACCTCTTCAACAGATGTAAACCCGACCAGAATATGTACCTCCGGAAGTGAAAAAAGATACCTGAACGCAAGTTCTTTTAACCTCTCATTCCCCGCGAGAAATCCTCCTGCAAGAGGATTCATGGCTATGACCCTGATACCGGTCTTTTTACAATAGTCAAGTATGCCCTCCCTGGTTCTGTTTACCACATTCAGGGGAATTGTCACTGTATCAAATTTACCTCTCTTTAAAAATTCCAGTATTGTCGGAGTATCCGCGTGGGTGGTAATCCCAAGATGTTTCCATTTTCCTTTCAGGCTCATTACTCCATCATACCAGCCGCCTGGTTTCAGCGCCTCATTCAACTGCTCTGCAGTATGAGTAGTCCAAAGATGATAGTAATCAAATGATTCAAGTTTTTGCCTGCTAAGCGATTGATTGAATACCTGCTTAAGCTGTTCAATGGTGCGCACTCCGAATCCCTGCTCCGGTTTGAATTCTCCCAGAAGCATCCCACCATTACCGGGGCTGCATTTGGCTGAAATCATTACCCGATCCCGGTAATCCCTGTAGTTTACAGCCTCCCCAACCCAGCTTTCCGAATTTTCATCAGCATTTTTATAGCAGTAACAAGGGGAGGTGTCTATATAATTAAATCCGGAATCAATCGCCTCACGTATTGTGGAAACAGCAGATTCCCTGTCTTTAAACCGCATCGCTCCGATAATGATTTTGCTCATTTCCATATTTTATCCAATCCCATATGTTACAAATGATTATTGAAAATAATTCAGGAATCACCTTCTTCGCCGTTTAGAGGATATGGAGAGAAAAAAGCTTTTATAGAAAACATAAAGGAGTAATGAAATCAGGAATCTGTTTTTAATCCATTACCCGGCTTACATTATTTAAAGAACAAAATCTGACAATTATTGCCTGTTTGAATCGCACTTATTACAACAAGCGGTTGTGGTGTGCATGCTCCGGTTATACCATTATTTGTTATGGCTGACTTGTTTCCATTTTTTGATCTATGTATATTAAACCCATCTATGGCCGGAAATTCCTCTGGTTTGCCCCATTTTACCACTGTTCTGTGGCTGCCTTTATTGTAACGAGATACGACTTTTATGAATAAGAATTCCTCAACATCTGTTTATGATGAAAGTAAAATAAAAACCCTCAGTTCTCTCGAACATATCCGTCTCCGTACAGGTATGTATATCGGAAGGCTGGGTGACGGGTCCAATCCTGATGATGGTATTTATGTGCTCTTAAAAGAGATTATCGACAATGCCATCGATGAGTATATAATGGGATTCGGCAAAAAAATCGAGATCGATATAAAAGGCGATACCGTAAGTATCCGAGATTTCGGGCGGGGAATTCCGCTGGGTAAAGTGATTGACTGTGTCTCCACGATTAATACCGGAGCCAAATACAATGATGATGTCTTTCAGTTCAGCGTTGGGCTTAACGGTGTTGGTACAAAAGCTGTAAATGCACTTTCGAGCTTCTTCAAAGTAAAGGCTTTCCGTGATGGAGAGTATTTTGAAGCCTGCTTTGAACGAGGTAAACTCAAATCAAAAAACAAAGGTAAAACATCGGAACCAAACGGCACCTTTGTTCAGTTCTGCCCCGATCAGAATATCTTCGGTGAGTATGCCTTCAATTTTGAATACGTGGAGAAAAGGCTCTGGAACTACGCTTATCTTAACTCCGGTCTCAGACTTATCTTTGCCGGCCAGAAGTTTGAATCTAAAAACGGTCTGCTGGACCTTCTGCAGAATGAGATCGGGGATAAGACTGTTTACAATATCGCCTACTATAAATCCAGGCAGCTTGAATTTGCCTTTACCCACACTCAGTCCTATGGAGAGACCTATTTCTCTTTTGTTAATGGACAGCACACCACTGACGGCGGTACACACCTGAGTGCTTTCCGAGAGGGAATTCTAAAGGGTGTAAACGAATTTTTCAAAAAAAACTATAACGGTGTCGATGTCAGGGAGGGAATCGGGGGAGCAGTTGCCATCAAACTTAAAAACCCGGTTTTTGAATCACAGACAAAAAACAAACTTGGCAATACAGAAATCAGGGGATGGATCGTATCTGAAGTCAAATCCGGAGTGGTTGACTTTTTACACAAGAACTCCGAAGCCGCCCGTCAGCTCGAAAACAAAATAGTCCAGAATGAAAAACTGCGTACCGAACTTAATGCTGTCAAGAAAGAAGCCAAGGAAGCGGCAAAGAGAATAGAGATCAAAATACCCAATCTTCGGGACTGCAAATACCATCTTCCAGACGGCGGCAGAGGAGAGGAATCGACAATATTCCTTACTGAGGGACAGTCTGCGGGAGGTTCTCTTATCTCTGCGCGGGATGTAATGACCCAGGCGATTTTCACTCTGAAAGGCAAGCCGCAGAATGTGTTCGGACGTAATAAATCGGCTATCTACCAGAATGAAGAACTATACAATATGATGATGGCGCTGGGGATAGAGGATGGGATTGAGGGTCTGAGATACAACCGGATTGTACTTGCTACTGATGCTGATGTTGACGGGTTTCATATAAGAAACCTTCTGATGACTTTCTTTCTGAACTTTTTTGAAGAACTGGTAGTTTCCAATCATGTTTATATACTGGAAACACCGCTTTTCCGGGTCCGTAATAAAAAAGAGACACGGTACTGCTACAATGAAAAGGAAAGGGATATCGCCGTAAGGGAGATAAAAGATCCGGAGGTGACCAGGTTCAAAGGTCTGGGTGAGATTTCGCCCAAAGAGTTCGGACAGTTTATCGGACCCGACATGCGTCTGGTGGAAGTCAATGTTAAAAATGTCAAGAATATCCCTGAAACACTGGATTTCTACATGGGCAAAAACACACCCGATAGACGGGAATACATAATGGAGAATCTGATATAATGGCATATATAAAACCTCTTTTTGATCTCAATTTTCTGGAATATGCCTCTTATGTCATAAAGGACAGGGCCATTCCGCATATAAATGACGGTTTGAAGCCGGTTCAGCGTAGAATTCTGCACACATTGTGGGAGATGGATGACGGGAAGTTTCATAAGGTCGCCAATGTGGTAGGTCAGTGCATGCGTTACCATCCCCATGGAGATGCTTCGATCGGGGATGCTCTTGTGACTCTGGCAAATAAAGACCTTTTTATCGAAAAACAGGGAAATTTTGGAAACATCTACACCGGAGATCCCGCATCAGCGGTACGATACATCGAGTGCCGTCTCTCTCAACTGGCAAAAGATACCCTTTTTAACCCGGAAATCACCGAATTTATCGATTCCTACGATGGCCGCAACAAAGAACCTGTGACTCTTCCCGCTAAAATCCCTGTTCTCCTGGCACTTGGTGCTGAGGGGATTGCTGTCGGAATGGCCACAAAGATACTTCCTCATAACCTTATCGAGGTACTCGAAGCAGAAATTGCGTGCCTTCAGGATGAACAGCTTCTTCTTTTCCCGGATTTCCCCAACGGGGGGTATGCCGATGTTTCCGAGTATAATGACGGGAACGGAAAAGTTCTTGTCAGGGCCAAACTTGACACCAGTGATCCGAAAAAAATCGTGATCCGCGAAATTCCCTTCGGCTCCACAACAGAATCCGTTATCTCTTCAATCGAAGCGGCTTCCAGAAAAGGAAAACTGAAGATCGCGGGAATCAGTGATTTTACTGCAGAGAATGTGGAAATCGAAGTACGGCTCGCCAGAGGTGTGCACACCAGTGATACAGTCGATGCGCTCTATGCCTTTACAGAATGTGAGAATTCTATTTCTGTCAATCTCATGGTGATCAAAGACGGCAAGCCGGTACAGATGAGTGTCTCTGATGTAATCAGGGAAAATGCAAACCAGCTTGTAGAGATTCTCAAAGCGGAACTCAAACTGGAAGAGCGGCAGCTCAAAGACAAACTCCACGCCCGGACACTTGAACAGATCTTTATTCAGAATCGAATCTACAAGCGAATCGAGGAGAAAACTACAGCCGAGGCTGTTATTGAGGCAGTTCTGAGCGGGCTGGAACCGTTCAAAGATGAAATCAGGCGGGAAGTCACAGTAGAGGATGTTGAGACTCTGCTCAAGATTCCTATCCGCCGCATCAGTCTCTATGATATAAATAAAGCCAAAAAAGAGATGCAGGAGATAAAGAACCGGCTCAAAGAGATCCGCGAATCACTTGACAATATCATTGACTATTCCATAGGATTTCTCAATAAACTGATTGAGAAATATCAGGGTCAGTACCCGCGCAGGACAGAACTCGTCTCGCTTAAAAAGGTGGATGCCAGGGATGCAGCCCAGCGCAATCTGAAACTGCGTTACGACCGCGACACAGGTTATCTGGGCTATGAGGTGAATGGTAACTTTATACTCGATGTTTCTCCCTATGACAGAGTGCTTGTAATCCGTAAAACCGGAGCCTACTCGGTAATTGACGTACCAGACAAACTGTTTGTGGATAAAAATATGCTCTTCTGCGGATTTGTGGATAAAGACCTTGTTTTCAATGTGATTTACCGCGATGAGGCGACTAAATTTCCCTATATAAAACGATGCAGAATTGAGCAGTTTATTCTTAACAAGGGTTATTCTATCGTTCCTGAAAACTGTACAGTTCTCAAATTGACGACCGATTCAGAAGCGATAGTTTCACTTGAATACAAGCCAAAGCCCAGACTCAAGGTCCTTGAGGAAACTTTCATTATAAAAGACTACCTGGTAAAAGGTGTAAAAGCGGGTGGAGTACGTCTGTCAAACAAAGAGGTTAAAAGCGTCAAAATCTCCGGCGGTTAACCACTGATTAACCTGAGTTTGACTACTGATTAATCTGATTTAATGATTACTCTGTAAGGTTGTCCTCATTCGGTATCGGAATCACTCTCCGCATTCGTGTTCAGTAATTGCAATTTCGAAACTGTTATCCATGTCATTTCGACGAGTTTTCGAGAAGAAATCTTTCTTACTAAATATCAAAATATTCCGATACCGATACCGATTCCGACCCCGATCTGGAAACTTCCTTAGATTATAAATAATTACTGCCGGCATAAATCTCCCCTATCAGCTCCTCCGTTTCATCCCATCCGATACACTCATCCGTAACCGATACGCCGTACTTTAATAATCCTTTATCAACAGTAATCTCCTGGCGCCCTTCTTCCAGATTACTCTCGATCATTACGCCCCGGATACAGGAGAACCCGCTGGAACGCATCCTTATTACCTCTCTGCATACCTTTGCCTGGTTGATATGTTTTTTGTGTGCATTCATGTGACTGCAATCAATGATCAGCGAGGGTGTCATCCTGATTTCTGAAAGCAGTTTACATGCATGCTCAACCGACTTGCAATCGTAATTGGGCCCGCTTTTTCCCCCTCGTAAAATGAGATGACCCCAGGGGTTTCCCTCGGTTCTGGTGATACAGACCCTGCCGTAACAATCTATGCTCAGGAAACTGTGCGGTAAGCGTGATGCCTCAATCGAATTGACAGCAGATTCCAGTGAACCGTCTGTACTGTTTTTGAACCCTGCTGCAATGGGAAGACCGCTGACCATCTCCCTGTGTATCTGGCTCTCCGATGTGCGGGCACCGACAGATGCCCAGCTTACAAGATCTGCGATATAGCAGGAAACAAGGGGGTTCAGTATCTCCATCCCTGCCGGGAGCCCCATTTCGGTGATGGACATAAGCAGTTTACGGGCGGCTCTCAGGCCCGATGCCATATCACAGGAGCCATCCATGTCCGGATCATATATCATCCCTTTCCATCCAACAGTAGAACGCGGTTTCTCGAAATAAACTCTCATGAGGATATAGATGCGGTCGATGTATCTGTTTCTCAGTTGAGCCAGTTTTGAAGCGTACTCGAGGGCGGATTCTCTGTCATGAACCGAGCATGGTCCGGCTACAACAAGCAGCCGCTTGTCTTTTCCTTCCAGGATCTCCTTAACAGTGGAACTGGCGCTTTCCACAGTATCGAGTGAAACTTTCTCAGGGACCAGTTCCAGGGCCAGTGCCCTGGGAGATACAAGTGGAAGAGTAGAGTTAAGTGTTGTTGCTGGTAACATATAATGCCTCCATTTAAAAAAAAAAGCCCCTGATTTCTCAGGGGCTCTATTGGTTATTCAATCGTTTTCGGGATAAAATCAGCCGGAGCCCCTGTTTTTTGCGGGTGCAAACCAGAAGAAATAAAAGAAGGCTGCTGATTTATTGTTTTTCATTATCCCGATACCTGTTTTTCTGTTTTCCATAAAAAAAGAAAGGGCCTCTTTTTGAGAGGCCCTGGATATTCATCAAAAAAAATAAATACGCCCGAGCCCCTCAGGTTTCAAACCAGAAGTAAAAGTAAAAGGGACGGGTGTATATCTGATTTTTCATAGTATCTATTATCAATATAAAACAAACTGGTTTGATTGTCAATTCCATCTTGCTTTATCCCGATATTTCCAGAAATTCTGTTAAATCTCTGGCTATATTGAGATTGATTTTAAGATTTAAGATATCCTCTTCATTTATGGGTAGCATTCTCTCCGGCCGCCCCTGCAGAAAAGGAATGACATCTTTTCTGGTATTGCCGGGTGGTCTGATCATGTTCTTGTCCATATCCGGTCCTTTCTGATTCGCTATTCACAAGCATTTATATGCAATCACCATGCCATGGCATAAACCGGCTTGATTTAAAGGGATTACATACAAAGATTTAAAGAGATAGATGCGGAATAGAACTTTTAATGTTATATTTTGAAACAACGCCTCGTTTTTCTTCTGTTGAATAAAGAGGGGTAGTTTACATTTTATTTACCGGAATATATACTATATTAGCTTAGTATCTGGATTTTCTTCAATCTTGCGGGAATAATTCAGATGCAAATAATAAATAAAAATCTTATTCAATATTTTAAATTTAAAGGTTCTTTAATCGAGTAAATCAAGGTATCCAGAATACGGATTATTTGAACTGTTTATAAATGTGATGTCACTAAAGCTTGCAGATAACCCATCTACATACATTGAGATCGACAAAAGGTATCCAGAATTTTAAAGGAGCTGGTTTTATGAATCGAAGTGCCTGGAAAATTATGCCACTGGTATTTCTTGCCGCGCAGATTATCTTTGCGGCTGTTTACACTGTTTCTCAGGTTCCGGGTGAGGCACCGTTTACCTCTGTACAGGAAGCTATAAATGCTGCAGGTGCTGATGGAAGTGGTGCTGATGACATAGTGGAGATACTGGATTTAGCCACCTACGAGGAGCAGATTACAATTGACAGCTCCTGTAATGGACTGACTATCAGATCATCCAATCCCAAATCATTGAAAAAACCGGTTATCCGGCACAAAGATACTAAAAATATCCAGCCTACCACCTGTGCTGAAGCAAAAAAAGAGGAAAGTATTACATTTGACCAGAATGGTGCTTTCAGGGTGATGCGGGCGCGCAGAATCACCATCGATGGTATTGCGGTTGACGGAGGAGGGCCGTATGTTTTCGGTGCAAATAAAATCTGGGCTGCGGAAGGCGGAACCCCGGATGATTGCAGATGGCCTCTTCAGCATGGAAATGCCGCTATAACATTATGGATTGCAGGTGATGTTGTAATCCGTAACTGTGATCTCAGTAACGCTTATTTCGGTATTGCTGTTAAAGACAGAAACGAAGGTGGCATCTATGCCAACGCTAACCCGGCAGATATCAAACCTCAGCTTGTAGTTCCCATGTCTGGATTTGGAAAAACCGGTAATCACCTTATTGAGAACAACCGTATACACAACAACTCATTCGGCATTTTCTTCGAATCCACCTGGGATCTGGGTTCAGTTATCAGATACAATCTTATCTATGAAAATCATCACCAGACTACCGCTTTTGCTTCACAAGTCAAAAAACTGACTGATGAAGGCTCAAACCAGCCGGGAGGCGCAATCGCTTTTAAAGACCACTCACTCAGCCCGGTTGCGATCTATAACAACACATTTTATAAAAACTATCTGATCTTTGTTGGTGGCTGGCGCCCTGCACTTCAGTGTCTGGTCTTCAACAATATCTATTCAAAACCTTTCTCCTACTGGAGTTCCAAACCGGGCGGGTTTGATTCCTGGTTTGAACTTAGTCCTGAATTTGAGAACAGAATGCATAACTGTGTATATGCAGCACAGGAAAAAGAACCGGAGGAACCACAGTACCATGTGCAATTGATGAATGGACTGCAGGTTGCACAACCAGTCCAACCGGGTGCATTAATAAACGATCCATTCCCAACCACTGCTGATATCAGGTGGTTTGAGACCCCGTTCATGTCTGAGGACCCGGATGATCCTCTTTTTCTCACCCCGGACTGGGAAAATTCAAATGTGCAGAAGTACATTGTGGATAAAGGGTGGCCTGACGCCGGAATTTACGATATCGATGGTTCGATAGCCGACCTGGGTGCTATACCGCTGATCGGGCAAACACCCACGACTGAAATTCTGATAAAGCCGATCGATCCGGTGATGATCTCCGGTACAACAGCAAAAACGAGGTTTAGTGTTTACAGTATCGCCGGTAATATTACTAATCCCCAGATCAAATATATCAGATGGATTAAGAATGTTGAGTTCCAGGCTGATGCTTTCGGTAATGGTGGTGATCCAATACCCGCATCTGATATCATTGCTGTAACTCCGCAGCCGGTTACGCTGGGAAGCAACTCCGTCAATTTTACAATTCCAGCCAGAGGTGCCAATGAACTTTATGGCTTTTTTGAACTGATCATTGAGGGAATCTCACAGGAAACCGGCCAGCCGGTTGCCAGCAGTGTTGGTTTTCTGCCATACAGGGAGATTCAATACACCTTTGAGG
>DAOTAZ010000050.1:0-14072 GCA_035382965.1 Chitinispirillaceae bacterium
TGCATTTTACAAATTTGATGGGGATTACCGCAAGCTTGCAAATCTGCTCTCTCCTGCCATATCTGAAAAGGAAGCTCAGGAGTCAATAAAGTTGCTTCTTGAACTTGGTTTCATTTATAAAGACTCTGATGGAAATTACTCTTTGACCGATAAGTTTATTACCGGAGGAGGAAACTGGCGGATGCTGGCTGTGCGTCATTTCCAGCAGCAGACGATTCATCTTAGTGAGCGTTCCCTGATAAATGATCCTCCCGATATCAGGGATATATCCTCGTTGACCATATCTATTCCTGAAGACACCCTTGGAGAATTCCGTGAGATGCTTGCTGAGTTCCGTAAGACATTGCTGAGAAAAGTTATGGAGATCTCCAGGGAACCAAACAGGGTATACCAGCTTAATCTTCAGTTTATACCAGTGGCTCTGGTTGATGATATTGATAATGAGGACCTTGCTGATGAAAAGTAATAGCCGGCTGTCACTATGTTTATTGGTTGTAATCTCTCTGGTTATTCACAGATGTTCAACAGAAAACAGTCTTTCCGGAACAGCGGGTTCTGAAACCGTAAATACATTTACTTTGACTGTGCTTGACAAAGAAAATCAGCCTGTTTGTGGTGCATCGGTAAGACTGATCGAAAACGACCTTTGGCTCAGAAACATCTGCGAAAACAAAAGTGTGATATATTATAATGCAGTAACCGGTTCTGATGGTGCTGTCAAGATACCTTACGACTCATTTCCTGCCTCTGATATCAATCTGCTGATCGATTCCGGGAATTCAGCGTTGTTTTATCCATCATTTAAAATTGCAAAGAGCAGTAATGGAACCTGTGATACTGTTACACTGGAAACCGCGGCAGCACTGTCGGGTTCTCTGACTTTATCAACTCCTTTTCCGGTAAAGATAATGCTTCATGGTACAGATTATTCACAAGATATGGATCCCGATGATGGGTCATTTGATTTTTCATCGGTCGCACCGGGATTGTATAAGATACTGATCAGAGAAGATACACAGAGTTTCACGTGCGCAGGGATCGACAAAGTTGAACTCCTTGAGGGGGAGCATTTCAGAACGCAGTTAGCGGTTGATTTTTCAGGTACATTGGTTGATCATTTTGACGATGATGTAAATTTGATGTCTTTTCTTAACTCAGGCCAATGGTACATAACAAGATCGCCCAATGTTTCAGTCTATTTCCCTGCAGAAAGGGAAACAGACACCCTTTATATTCCGCTGCGGAGCGCTTTGGTAAGTGAGGGGGCTTATGAAGGGAACTCTGTTTATGTCAACTATAATACCGGTGGCGGCTCTTCCTATCTGATTATCGGGGCGCAGGTAAGCAGTATGGAAGCGGGTTTTACCCATATAGACACAGTTTCATTCATGGCAAAGGGAAATGGAAAGCTCAGTGTACGGATTCACGGCCTGGAAAGCAACAATATGCCTCAGGCAATTTGCAGTGTCAATCTCGATACTGTGTGGCAGAGGTTTACAATTACATCTGATCAGTACTTTATCAGCGATCCTCAGGATACTCTTGCCGGTTGGGAAGAAATCAGGGGACGCTTACAATGGATCGCGTTTCATCCGGGGTCTGATGGAAGTGAATTCTGGCTTGATGATGTCAGGCTGGAGGGGGTTACTCTGGATGAATTGATACTTCCTTGAATGTCTACCTGAATCCTTCAAAGAAGGCTGGATAAAAGGTCTCCACTATATATTTCCTCATTTCCAATGTTGACACTGTTGTCAACATTTTCTCCCCTCAAAGACATTTTTAACCCCATTCTCCATGCAAAATTGCTTATTATAAAACTCAAGGCCTGTAAAAATAGGTACAAGTTTCAAATGCGGGAGGTTTCATGAACAGACTATTATATGCAGGTGTTTCTATTTTGCTCATTGTGGCAGCAAGCATCTTTCCAAAAGGATTTACTGTTGACGGAACAAAACTTATCGATGCCAACGGAAATGAATTTGTCATGCGTGGAGTCAATTTTGCTTTCGCATGGTACATGGATAAAATCAACGAATCGATTCCTGCAATTGCCAAAGCAGGCGCAAACACCGTAAGAATAGTTCTCTCTAACGGGGTCCAGTGGACTAAAACCACTTCCCAGCAGGTCACAAATCTCCTTAATGCCTGCAATGAACACAAGATGATTGCGGTTCTGGAGGTACATGATGCAACGGGGAGAGACAGCAAGCAGGATCTTATGTCGGCAGCGAACTATTTTGTGGAAATCAAATCTGTACTTACAGGTAGAGAGGACAGAGTAATTATAAACATTGCAAATGAGTGGTATGGAAGCTGGAATACGGATCCATGGGCTGATGGTTACAAAGATGCAATTGTGGTTATCAGAAATGCCGGGATGAAACATACGATTATGATAGATTGTGCCGGTTACGGGCAATACCCGCAATCTATTCACAGTAAAGGTAAGGATGTGTTTGACCATGACCAACTCGGTAACACCATGTTTTCTATCCACATGTACGAATACTCCGGTTCTGATGCGCAAACTATTAAGAAAAATATTGACAATGTTCTGAGTCAGGGTCTTGCTCTCTGCATAGGTGAATTTGGATTCAGACATACAAGCGGGGATGTTGATGAACAGTACATTCTTGATTACTGCCAGGAAAAGGGTGTGGGATGGCTTGCGTGGTCGTGGTGCGGTAATGGCGGAGGTGTTGAATATCTTGACCTGGCAAATAATCATGCAGGTACAAGTCTCTCAGACTGGGGAAATACGGTTGTCAATGGGAGAAACGGCCTCAAGCAGACATCAAGGGTATGCACCATATTCGGCGGTACCAGAACTGTGAAACCTATGGTTTCTGTAATCTCAAATAGCAGAAACATGTATCAGGTTTATGATTTACACGGAAGGGTAATTCAGAGGTCATTATTGCTAAATAAAACTGTACCCTCTGGAAAACTGGGCAGTACAGGTGTTTCGGTATTGGGTGGTACAGATGGCATTAAGATATATCAAAACAGAAAAATTTTGAACATTAATTGACCACGGTTTAAGTTAATGAATAGAAAGTGTCAAGTTGCTGCAGGGACCGTATCCTGGCCTCTGCGCCCCTGTATTAAAATCGGAATTAATTATTATTCAGCTTGAAAATTCTCCTGAATCCGCCTAAGAAGCAGCAATTTTACTTATTGTCGAAATAGTAAACCAGATGGTCTGCTTCTTTCACCACGCTAAAAAGTAAAAGAATATTAAAAGAAAACTGCAATTCAAGAACAACTTAAAAACCCCACTATTTGCTTCCCATATTGCCGGAGAACTATATTGGTACACCATTTAAAAAGTTAATAGAACAATTTTGTTCGTCAGCAGTGCTATGATGCAGTTTAAAGTTGTTTTTGCAGTTTTTGCTTCTATACTTCCACTCCCATCTAATAAACAGACTCTGGACAGTATACACCATCACTTTTCACTATTAACCCGGCAAGATAACCTCCATAAAATCCGATTTATAAAGCTATGTCTCTACTATTGATCTGCACCGCGATGGTTTTTGCGGTTATAAGTGGATTCCCGGGTCTTCTTCCATATTCTTCCAAATGGGGACAGAAGATAGCTTTTGCACTGATGAGTGTCAGCGCGGTTACCGGACTATTAGGCAGCGGACTGGTCTTTTTTTTAAATAGTAATCCAACATTCACATTCCCCTGGCCTGCGGTAGGAAACTGCATAATCGGTGTTGACGAACTGAGTGCTTTTTTCCTTATACCTGTATTTCTTATCGGAGGACTCGGTTCCCTTTACGGACTGGGATACTGGCCCCAGGACAAACATCCATCTAATTCAAGAAAACTGCTTCTGTTCTGGGGATGGATGGTGGGGGGGATGGCATTGCTGCTTGTCAGCAGGGATGCCCTTGCTTTTCTGCTGGGATGGGAACTGATGGCGCTCTCAGCATTTTTCCTGGTTACTACAGAGGATAATCATCTGGAAAACAGAAAGGCCGGATGGATTTATCTGATCTCTACCCATCTGGGAACGCTCTCACTTCTGGCACTCTTCTCTCTGTGGCGCTGGAAAAGCGGTTCTTTCGCATTGCAGCCCATTACTGAAAATTCTATAAGTGTTGCACTGATGAATGTTTTCTTTCTTCTCGCTATCATTGGTTTCGGATTGAAAGCCGGTATCATGCCTTTTCATTTCTGGTTACCAGCCGCACATGCAACTGCACCCAGTCATGTGTCAGCAATACTTTCCGGTGTTGTACTCAAGATGGGAATCTATGGTCTGGTAAGATGGTTCTCTTTGTTTCCGGAAATTCCGCATGTCTGGGGAACCATAATAATTATCCTTGGCCTGATAAGCGGACTTGCAGGTGTTCTCTTTGCCATCGGTCAGCATGACATAAAGCGGCTCCTTGCTTACCATAGTATAGAGAATATCGGTATCATTCTGATGGGGCTGGGGATCGCCCTGCTGGGAAAATCCTTTGATAAACCGGTACTGGTCCTGTTAGGGATGTCCGGTTGCCTTCTGCACGTCTGGAATCACAGCCTTTTCAAGTCCCTTCTCTTTCTGTGTGCGGGTTCCGTAGTTCACAACACACAAACCCGCCAGATAGACCAGCTAGGAGGACTTGCAAAGTCGATGCCCCTGACAGCGGCCATGTTTCTGATCGGCGCAGTTGCAATCTGCGGCTTGCCGCCTCTCAATGGCTTCATAAGTGAACTCTTTGTTTACCTGGGATTCTTAAGGATTGTCGCCGACGGCTCTCATCTTTTGACAGTCGCACTTGGCATACCGGCACTGGCGGCTATCGGAGCCTTTGCTGTTTCCTGTTTTGTGAAAGTATATGGAGCCGTATTTCTGGGTTTACCCCGCCACAACCATTCAAATCATCAGGAATCTCCTCTGTTTATGACAGTACCGATGATGATCCTTGCGGGGATTTGTGTTGCTATCGGAATTGCACCGATGCTTTTCACACCTGTTCTCTCCAGGGTAGTTGCGATCTGGAATCCATCAATGCAGTTGGGTGGAATCAGTCTGAACACTGCCGCGCCTTTACTACAGATCAGTTTGATTTCAATAGCTCTGATTGTTGGTGTACTGATAACCGGTCTGGTCGCTGTTGACAAAAAGAGAGCCAGATATGCGGTAACCTGGGATTGCGGATATGCAAAACCGGATAGCCGGATGCAGTACACTGCTTCGTCATTTGCTCAATCTATAGTATCCCTTTTCAGTTGGGTACTTCGTCCCCGCGAGCATAATCCTCATTTGAAAGAGTATTTCCCTAAATCTCAGAAAATGAAAAGTCATATTGACGAAATAGTTTTAAGCAGAGTGCTTGTTCCGGCTAGTAATACATTCGTACGTTTATGCAGGTTTTTTCACAGGTTTCAGCATGGATTGATACAGCATTACATACTGTACATACTTATTACCCTGTTTCTGATGATATGTATTCAGATGCCATTTAAAGAACTCATTTACCAATGGTTTAGAAACTGATAAGAATGAATACCGGAGCTTACAATTGATAGTAATTCATCTGCTTTTATTGATTCTTATGCCGCCGCTTCTCTTCGGTGTTATCAATAAGACAAAGGCCTGGTTTGCAGGCCGGACAGGGATGCCTTTACTACAGCCATACTATGACATAATAAAACTGATGCGTAAAGGAATGGTTATAAGTGATACAACAACCTGGATCTTCCGATTCGGTCCTGTTATAACACTGATGACCGTGTTTATCGCAGGTCTTCTGGTTCCGATGGGGAGTTTCGATGCACCTTTTTCTTTTACGGGTGATCTGATACTTTTTACTTACCTTTTCGGATTGTCCAGGTTTTTTACAACTGCATCAGCTCTGGATACTGGTTCATCATTTGAGGGCATGGGATCATCCAGAGAGGTTACTTTTGCCGCATTCTCCGAACCTGCTCTTTTTTTCGCATTCGCGGCACTGGTAAAGATGTCCGGTTCTTTTTCTCTGTCCTCCATGCTTCACAGTCCGCTTGAAGAACTTTCTATTGACATTGCGGCACCGCTGGTTCTTCTGGCAATCGGACTCTATATTGTCATGCTGGCTGAAAGCTGCCGGATACCTGTCGATGACCCCAATACTCATCTTGAACTCACTATGATTCATGAAGCAATGGTGCTTGACCACAGCGGTCCTCTCTTCGGTATCATAAGTTATGCTTCCGCGCTCAAGTTGTTTATACTTGGCACAGTTCTTTTACATGTAATCTTTCCGTTCCGTATCAGTATATCATGGGTAAATTGGCTGCTCTATATTCTGGAGATGCTGGTATTGGCTGTTTCAATTGGTGTTGTAGAATCGGTTATGGCAAGATTGCAGATGAAACATGTGCCATATTTGCTGATCAGTGCGATTCTTTTTTGTGCTTTCGGGTTTGTCCTTATATTCAGGTGATTACCATGACCAACTTAATAAACTCCCTTCTGGTACTTATCCTGGCTCTCAATCTATTCGCTCTTGGGTCAAGTCGTATCCAGTCAATAATTCATACGGCTGCCATTCAAGGAGTACTGCTGGGTTTCCTTCCTTTGTTGGTTCACTCGCATTTAAACCTCTCTCTCCTGTTTGCTTCGTTAACCGCGATAATGATTAAAGGAGTACTCATCCCGCACATGATGTCCCGTGCTTTGCGCAATGTCCAGATCAAACTGGAGGTGGAGCCGCTGATCGGCCTGATGCCATCACTGATGCTGGGAGCCATTGCCACAACTTTCGCGCTTCTTTTTACCAATCAGATGCCGCTTGTAGCTGAACACACTGGTAAACTGATAGTCCCGGCTGCGATTTCCACTATGCTTACCGGTTTTATTCTTCTGACCACCAGGTTCAAAGCCTTAACGCAGGTAATAGGTTATCTGATCCTGGAAAATGGCATCTATATCTTTGGGATTCTGTTGATGGGTGCCATGCCCATGGTGATTGAGATGGGTGTTCTTCTCGATGTGTTCGTGGCTATTTTTGTAAGCTGCATTATTATAGGTAAAATAAACAAGTCTTTTTCCACCATGGATACACGAATGTTGAGCTCACTGAAGGAATAGCAGGTTATGGCCTTTTTGCTTATCTTTTTTCCTCTCGTGATGGCAGGTACTGCTGCCATTTTTCCGTCAAACCGCTGGCGGCCTCTGTTTCTTCCTCTGACTGCCATTCCTCAGATCTTCTTTACAATATTAATTCTCTTTATACCTGAACTGAGTGTAACTAATTCATGGCTGGTATTGGATTCGCTCGGGAAAATTGTGCTTCTCCTGGCAAACACTCTCTTTTTCTTTTGTTCTCTGTATGCTGTTCCATATTTACAATATAGGAAAGAGAGAGATAATCGGGTGTTCAGTGCCTGCATGACAGCATTTGCGGGTACTGTCAGCCTGGTAACCTGCTCACAGCATCTGGCTCTTATGTGGGTGGCTATTGAAGCGACCACGCTTGTTACCGCACCTTTGATTTACTTTAATCGCAACCGGTTGTGTATTGAGGCGATGTGGAAATACCTGCTTATCAGTTCAGTTGGTATAGCCCTGGCATTGCTTGGAACATTTTTCCTTGCCTACTCCTCTATGCACGGGGGACAGGAAGCAACACTGTTTTATGTTACGCTTTTAAAAAATGCCCCGCATCTTTCCAAAACATGGCTGCACCTCTCTTTTGTTCTGCTTTTTATCGGTTACGGTACTAAGATGGGATTAGCGCCGATGCACACCTGGAAACCCGACTCCTATGGTGAATCCCCCGGAATTATCGGGGCAATTCTGGCCGGAGGGCTTACCAGTTGCGCTTTTCTGGCATTATTGCGTATCTATCATATTTGTCGTGTTGCTGGTGAATTTGCCTACATGTCAAAAATCCTGCTTTTTATGGGACTTATCTCGATGGCAACTGCCGCATTCTTTATGATAAACCAGCGTGATCTGAAACGGATGCTGGCGTATTCGAGTATAGAACACATGGGTATTTTGACAATTGGATTGGGAATCGGCACTCCAGCTCTCTTTGGAACCCTGTTGCATATCATTGCCAATGGATTGACAAAAGGAGTTCTCTTCCTCTCGGTTGGAAATATTCACCGCGCTTTCGGGAGTAAAAATATAGACCAGGTACGCGGAGCTCTGCGCCTGATGCCGGTCTCCGGGGCCCTGTTTCTCATCAGTTTTCTGGCAATTACCGGCTCTCCTCCGTTTGTACCCTTTGTCAGTATATTTTCCATTCTCAATGGTGCGTTCGAGGCCGGGAAATATACAACCGCAGGTTTGTTTCTGATTTTCCTGTTACTGGTTTTCATAGGAATGGGAGCACCGATTCTCAAAGCACTGCAGGGAAGTTCACCTGTTCCAGACAAAGAGAAAATGATTTACCGTGACACCTTTGCTTCATATTTACCGATTATTGGATTGATGATTCTTGTGTTTCTTTTCGGAGTATATATTCCCTCTCCTTTGTCAGAGCTGCTTAATGATGCGGTCGGTTATCTGGGAGGTCAGCCATGACTGTTTCTGTATCAGAAAAGATTACCGGATCACTGTATGCGTACACATCCAATGGGTCTGAGCTTGCTCTGGATGAGATTCCTGTACTTTCCACGGAAGAGTTCAATAAACTGATCCTTTCAGGTGTTTCCGATGGGCTGCGTGTTTCCTCTTTTTTCGGAGCTGCTGAGACCGGATCAAAGCATAAACTCTATGCTGTGCTGTCCGATGATAAAGAGAGCTCTCTTAAAATAAGCAGCACAGAAATTGAAAAAAACGAGTTTCTCTCGTTGACATCTCAATGCCCGCAGGTACATCTCTTTGAAAGGGAGATCGCGGAACAGTACGGATTAAAACCGGTCAATCATCCGTGGCTTAAACCTGTACGTTATAATCAAGGCATGACAAACGAAACACAGCAGATCCTTCCTGCAGTCGGGGATTTCTACAAAATCGAGAGTGAACAGGTGCATGAGGTCGCTGTGGGGCCTGTACATGCCGGGATAATCGAACCCGGGCATTTCCGTTTCCAGTGTCACGGTGAAACCGTTTTTCATCTGGAGATTGCGCTGGGATACCAGCATCGGGGTATCGAGAGAGCATTGCAGGGGGAATTCAATAAGAAAAGCATCCATTATGCTGAAAATACAGCCGGCGACTCCACAATCGCACACGGTACCTGTTTTTGTCAAATAGTTGAGTCTCTGAGCGGGTCAGAGTTGAGTGCCCGGGCTCAGGCGATTCGCGGTATTGCCCTGGAACTTGAAAGACTGGCTAATCATGTGGGTGATCTGGGTGCATTGTCCGGTGATGTCGGATTTCTGCCGACTGCCAGTTTCTGTGGCAGAATACGCGGTGAATTTCTCAATATGACTGCTGTACTGTGCGGGAATCGGTTCGGACGCGGGTTGTTAAAAGCAGGTGGAGTCCGTTCCAACCTTAATCAAGCCCATATCGATGACCTCCTTCGCAGACTCGACGGGGCAGAGAAAGATGTTACTGTTGCAGTGGATCTGCTATGGGATACTCCATCGGTGATGGCCAGGTTTGAGAATACAGGCACACTTACAGCCCAGAATGCGATTGATCTTGGACTCGTGGGGCCGGCAGCGAGGGCAAGCGGGCTTATACGTGATGTCAGGAAGGATCATCCTGCTGGTATCTACTGTTCCTCAAATATCCCCGTCGCATCATGTAAATCAGGTGATGTCTTCGCGAGGGCGCATATAAGATGGCTGGAGATTAAAAATTCCCTGCAGTTTGTAAGAGAGCAGCTCAGAAAACTTCCTGAAGGGAAGATTCATGTAAACTGCGGCAGATTGAAACCCGACCGGATAGCGGTTTCGTTGAGTGAGGGATGGAGGGGGGAGGTCTGCCATACAGCTATTACAGATGAGAACGGGAATTTTCTGCGTTATAAAATTGTGGATCCGTCATTTCATAACTGGACCGGGCTGGCCATCGCTTTACGTAACCAGCAGATTTCAGATTTTCCCTTGTGCAACAAGAGTTTTAACTTATCATATTGCGGGCACGATCTGTAAATCTGAAAACAGGGGAAATTCGTTAAAGGAATTTGACCGATGTTAAAAGAGTTATTGGCAAGATTGCAGCAGAAACACAGGACAATCAAATATCCCGATGCTCCGCCGCCTGAGATGCCGGAGCGGTTCAGGGGAAGACCCTGTATTGAGAGTTCAAAGTGTAGTCTCTGTAAAGACTGTGCTCAGACTTGTCCCACCGATGCCATCGAAGTGAGCGGGAATGTCACAATAGATCTTGGGAAATGCCTTTTCTGCACCGATTGTGAGGATTCCTGCCATCAACAGGCCATATCCTTTACTAAAGATTACAGGTTATCTTTCAGCAAACGCCAGGATCTGACTGTATCCTCAGATCAGAAGGAACTCATTCTGGCAGAAGCTCTGCAGGAGAACATAAGGAGGCTTTTCGGACGATCGCTGAAACTGCGTCAGGTAAGCGCAGGAGGGTGTAACTCCTGTGAGGCGGATGTAAATGTGTTGAATACTGTGGGATGGGATCTGGGGCGATTTGGAATACAGTTTGTGGCCTCACCGCGTCATGCCGACGGGATCCTGGTAACCGGCCCGGTTACACAAAACATGAAGCTTGCTTTACAGAAAACATACCAGGCTGTTCCGGAACCAAAAATCGTGATTGCTGTTGGTACCTGTGCTATCTCCGGTGGAATCTTCGCTGGACATAGAGAGTGCTGTGATGGTGCCGGGGATGTTATTCCGGTGGATCTTTTTATTCCCGGCTGCCCCCCGCATCCTTTGACTGTTCTGGATGGGTTGCTGAGACTGCTGGGCAGGGGAGAGCTTCAGAAATCACCTGCTCTTTAAAAAATCCACACTCTGAATTTCTGCCCCCCCCCAAAAAAAACCTCTTGCCTGATAAAATCTGCTAATGAAGCATCGTCTATTTACAAGCACACTCTTGCCTCCACGTCATTCCCGAGAAATCGGGAATCCAGTCTTCACATTCCATAATTGATATGAGAGAATTGGAAAAAACTTGAGTCATTGAACTGGCAGCACATAAAAAAAGAACCAGCCGGATTTATCCGGCTGGTTCTTAGAATGGCAGACTGTGGCTTGCAGTTTCCGCAAGCTGCAACAGATGAAACCTATTTAACTATAGATACCATCTGGCTGTGAGATAATCCCGCTGCTTTAACAACAAGCAGATATGATCCGGCTGCATTTGTCAGTTGACGTAAATCCATTGAGTATAAACCTGCGCTCTGGTGCCGGGTTGAGAACTCTGAATGCAAACGTCCATTGACATTGTAAATCTTGAAAGAAACAGGTCCGGCTTTTGGCAGTGTATAGGTTATCAGTCCGTTGTTAGAGATCTGACAATTGAAACCACTGCTCATGTTCTGAACAGGAAAGACTATCGGGAGCATTGGATCAACCTCTGGAGCGTTCCAGAGTCTTTTCAGCAGATCCATCTTTTTAGTGTCAACGCCTGTCCATGTTCCCCAGCCTTCAGTGTTGGATTGGGGATGATAGGAAGTCTTGAAAATACCGTAGGTATCTGCTGACTCAGGGTTAATTGACCAGTAAAAAGTATTGACAATGCCCATCTTGATCAGATAGTCTACAAAAGCGTTCTGCCACTGTTCATCACTGTTTTTGTTTGTAAGATAGCTGTAACGATTTACATGGCGGGATTCTGATTTTGCGGGCCAGTCCATGTTACCACCGAATTCTCCGATGCAGAGAGCATATCCCATGGATCTGAGGTAACCGAAGTGTTCATTCCATCCCTTTTCGAGTATCTCCGGCTGGATTACGATTTGACATTTGGCATCACCGAAAGCATCTTCAACAAGGCCTGCACACTCAGGCTGGGCCTCCAGATCAGCAAACATCGGTTGTGTACATACGGAAGGTCCATAACAATGCGGTGAATAGACCAGTTTGCTCTTAGGTATTGAAGGAGGATTGCTGCCGGCTTCATAGAGATTCTCACCCCAGTTGGGATTTGAAGAGAGATCACCATGAGGAGTATCGGCTTTTGTGTCAGGTGTATCATCCTGGGCACTGTTAGAGCCACCAATTCCCTGGGCGAAAATGAGGATGTTGGGATTTACGGAGCTGATTGCTTCGTAAGCCATTTCGATAAGAGTTTTCCATTCACTCCAGCTATAATCAAACGGTTCATTGAAAATATCGATACCCATGATATTGTCTACACCGATTTCTTTTCCCAATCCGGCGAGTGTCTTGAGATCATTGAGCCACTTCTGTACATCGTAAGGCTGAATACGGGTAACTGTACTGGGGTTGTTGGTGGCTGCGCAGGAACATTCCTCTCGGGTATACGCATAATTCTCACGTTTGGCATCTGCAAAAGGTGGACGGGCATCAAGACGTCCCGCTCTCCAGCCAAGGTAATTAGAGCAGGAGTGCATGTCCAGAAGAACATAGAGACCTGCTTTGTCGCATGCTTTTATGACTTCCTTCAGTGCTGTAAAGGCACCATTTATACGTACAGACTCATCGTTTTTCAGAAAAGGTTCCCTGCCCTGAGCATCGCTGTCATCTAGAGTCTGAGGAGAAACAGGCATTCTGATACAGTTAAATCCAAGATTTTTAATTTCAGTTGCATCTTTGTCCAGTGTTCGACCGCTGGGTGACCAGAAAACATTACCTATATATAATTCCATCGGGGCACCTCTGGGATTTTTCTCATCGTTGGGAGATTCATCCCGGCCTTCAAGGCCAAACCACGATCCACCCTTGACACGGAATAAAGAACCGTTAAGAGTAATGTTGCCTTTGGAATCTACAAGCCACTCATTGGCTGCCTGGGTTGTTGTGGTGGTGATAAGTGTCGCTACGGCTGTAAAGAGAGTTATCTTTTTCCAGCTATGCTTCATTTTGAGCCCCCATATGTGCTGAGAGAAAAGTTAAATTGATAAAACGAGAAGGTCACGATAAAGCCTGAACCATTTTTAAAACTTTGTGTTAATGCCAAATATGGAGGTTCAAAAAAAATTATCAAATATAAAACAGGAACGGCTTCCATTTTGATACATTTGATCTAATTAATACCTAAACTCTTCTAATTCTTTCAATCCGAAAATTTTCCTTTGCTTTTGCATTGGAATTCTCCCTGAATGGTAAGTACAGATAAGGAGTAGGTTTCTGAGATTCTCTTAAAATGAATAATTCTCTAATTATTAACTTATAAAATGTACGACGCAAAAAACAAACGGTTTCTGTAACTCCCATATTGCAAAGCACTTACAGGCTCACAAGATCACGCTTTTTCAGCCTACTTATTTCTGCCCCCAAATCCTCCAAAGGGGGACTTAAGAGATTCGTTACGAGAGTATGTTTGCAAGTAAGTCTTATTTGAAGAGTAAGAGAGTTACACGCGAAGGCGCAAAGGTGTGAAGAGGAGAAAAGAGAATGGAAATAAATAGAAGATTGGAATGATTATAAAAGAATTAATAGTGAATTTCAGGGAATTGTACGATGGTTATTGCTATATTGATACTTTAAAACCACACTCCAGCCTCATATCATTCTTGCTGAAAAAAAGAATCCAGTCTGACATAATTCACAACCCCCGCATCCACTCCGGAGTAAGCTCCAGTTCACCCCTGAGAGCTGTATCGATGGTATCAAGGGCGGTTTTTTTATCTCTGGGGAGCCTTACACGGAGAGGGAGGTAGTTTGATGCGTGGTTGGCATAGAAATACCCCGGACGAAGTTCAGTGTTTTCCAGCATGGTGCGGATTTCCATGAGATGTTCCCTGGGGGTCAAGGGTGTGAAAAGCCCACCACTGATCCAGTTATATAGAGGGGTATTCTCAAGGGGCATGAGACTCAGGACCCCAACGTACTGAGGGTTCATCTTTGTAAGCGCTTCTCCGGTCTTCTGAGCATGTATGGATGACCGTTCTTTGCCTGCAAGCCCGGAGATCACGGTGACAAAAAGGTTTATCCCTGCCTCCTTTGCCCTGAGCCCCTGCTCGATAATTGCTTCCGAATCCCCCCACTTTCCCATTTTCTTTAAAGTTTCATCATCACCC
>DAOTAZ010000051.1:0-13941 GCA_035382965.1 Chitinispirillaceae bacterium
CACTCTTGATGCTCTTATCCTTTCCCACTGGTCCTGAGAAACTTTGCTGCTGTCAACGACAAATCTCCCCAGCACCCATCCCTTCCCCTTATCACTTGAGAAACAGACCCATCCATTCTCCTGTTTTTCAAAATTCAGAAACTCTCCTATCTCAAGCCTTCCGGAAACCGCTCCGTTCATCGATGGAGCATTGCGGTAATTTACCCTGTCTGCAACTACAACCAGAGTCTTCCGGGTACTTACCTGAGGCTTTTTCTCTTCCGATGCCGGAGAAGCACTGCCGGATACAACAGGCGGCTGTTTCTTTTCAGGTATGCGGGCACCTGCCCGTTCATTTACACTGAATGTCGATCCGATAGCCTGCTGAGATTCAACTTCCTTTACCGCCCTCTCTCCCATCGACTTGAGATCCACCGGATAAGATGGCAGGGTGTAAAATTCATAATCCCACTCAGCACCTCTCTGAGATGTCCACAGTGAAGCCTTCCGGACTTCCGGCAGAAAAGTGAATAAAGAAAAGACGTTCTCCTGACTGCTTGCAATACCGGGTGTACCGGATGCGGCTTTTTTATCGAGCCTGATAACAGCTCCAAGGAAAGTGTTTTCACCTATCTTCTTTTCACGGATATCTATTCTTTTGTAAAGACTTCCGTCCGGTAGTACAAAAGACTGTTTTCCCAGGCCATTAACCGCTGCACTGAAAAGCACTACAAGTGAATCACCGCTTTTCCTGATTTTACCCGTCACCTGATTATCGAAGAGAAAGGAGAGTTCCCCGACAGACTCTCTGCGCAGGAAACGGATCTCTTTCAGTCTGGTGATTCCGGAGGGATCAGCGGAGGCTTTCATGATTCCCCGGTCAGTGTCTCCGGCCTGTACCGAGGCAGTCCATCTGAACTCCTCTACAGGATCACTGCTGAGAAGTGCCAGAAACCTGTTGTCCTTCTGCTGGATCTTTATCTTCCCGGAAAGCGGTTGACTCATGGTGAGCGCCATCACTACCTGCGAACCATCCTTTTCTTTCACAGTAATCCGCTTTAAAGGAACTCCCGGTGGGAATGAATCATAGGAATATGCCTTGAGACCATAGATACAATCGCTGAAGGTGATGTTTACAGCAGTACTTCCATTCCTGCTGACCTCAGCCTTGATTGGAGCATCGCTGGTAATTGAGATTGCGATCCCTCTTGCCCCGCCGGCTAATGTCATCTCAGAGATTATCGGAACAGAGCCCCAAACCGCTGTAAACAGCAGGAGCATCGAGCAAGACAATATTATTCCGATTTTTTCTCTTTTCCTGATCATATCTATTTTTTTGACGAAAAAGTTGTCAGTTCAAAAGAGGAAACGATGCTGGGCACAAAAGTATCTTCCTCTCCATTATCCCTGCCCTGCAGACCGGAGCCTTCAGGACTTGCTGAAATGCTTACAGATGTCAAGTTGATTATCAGCGGGAAATTCGCCAGAAAAGCAAAAAATTCCGCCAGTTCATGATATCCGCCTGTAACACTTATATTGTAACGGTTTTCAACATAGTACTCCCGTTCCACATCCGGAAGAGGATTGAATCTGGTTGTGGTTATACCGGAAGCTCTGGCTACACCGGTAATCTCCCGTATCAGCTTGGGAATCTCCTTCTGATCGGGAAAAATTGATTTCAGAGAATCAAGTTTTGCCTGGGCCAGTTCAAGCTCTTTTTTCAGAGAGCTCAACTGCGGCTTGAGTGCCAGCACAGTCCGGAGTGTATCCTGCTTGGCACTGCAGGAGAGCTGAAGCTTTGCCATTTCCTGCTTGTTGGGTGTATAGATGTTCTGAAACCATAAAAATCCGCCGCCAATACCGATCAGAACAATCAATGCCGGAACCCGTAAACGGGGATTCTTCAGATCAAACGAAAGCTTCATCTTGCCCTCCCGCCTGAAGCAAGAGTAGAAGAGGGCTCACTTGAATCCCTGAGCTTGACATCGGGGTTAATCACACAGGAGATCGAAAACCTGTAAAGCTTCTGTTTGGAATCGATCTGTTCTATATTGGAAAGATCCACACTGGTAACATAATCACTCTCTTTGAGACTTGTCATATAATTGGCCACCTCAGGAAAAGAGTAGGTGCGCCCCTCCATATGAAGAACAGGGGGAGTACTGTTCTCCTCCTTAACAGATACAAGCCAGGTATACTCCGGAATCTTTCCCGCAAGTTCCTCCATCAGGCGGACCCATTTCTCGCGATTTACATTTATCCTCTCCAGAGCCCTTATTTTTTCTTCAATCTGAATCTTGTCTCTTCTTAGATGGTTTATTTCATTTTGAATAGGACGGTTCTGCTGGATCTGCTGATCGAGCGCAGCGATTTCGTTTCTAAGCCCGCTGATAGAATTCTGAAGATAGAGACTCGCAAAAGCCAGGGAAACTGCAAGTACCGCAAGTCCGATAAGAGGATAAGCGACCTCACGACCGATCTTTATCGATCTCTTATGAATCCTGTACTCAGCAGGTAAAAGGTTTATTTCTATGCGCTCTATCATTATCCCTCGACATTCCTCAGAGCGAGTCCTACCGCTACGGTGAGAAGTGCTGAAATATTCTCAGGCTGCATACTCCCGAACAAACCGGGATCATACTGCAGAAAACTGAGGGGATTTGAGGTCTGAACTGAAACCTGATGACGTTTTTCAAGAAACTCTACCAGATTGGGAATGTATGCTCCACCCCCTGACAAAACGATTCTGCCAATTGAATCACTTTTTTCAGAGCTTTTGAAATAGGAGAAGGCCAGATCTATTCCTGAGGACAGTTCCTCTGCCGCATATTCAATGCCCTGCTTGAATTTGGCAGCATCGAAACTCGATGAGGTACGTCCTTTGATGGCAAGCAAAGCCTCCTCATTGGTAAGACCCAGACTTCGCTGGAGGGTCTTATTGAAGAAATCTCCGGCAGTAGAGATATCCCTTGTGGAATGGTAGACCCCATCTTTGACAAATGTCACATTCGTAAGATCATGTCCGATATTGATCAGAGCTGTTACACCCTTCTGGTTCAACCCCTCGGATTCCATGGCGTAGCAGTTATTTATGGCAAAGGCATCCACATCTACTATTACAGGCTTCAAGCCGGCATCGTAGAGCAGATCTATATAGCTCTGCATGATCTGGTTTTTGGCGGCAACCAGCAGCACTTCTATCTCATTTGTCTCCTGGTTCCTGTGCAGTATTTTGTAATCCAGAGTGATATCATCGACATCAAACGGACTCCTCTGCCCCGCCTCCCACAGGATAAGCTCCTCTGCGTTCTCATTGGGATCGATCTTGAAGTTGAATTTATCGGAGATGATACCGTGACCGGACATGGAGATAACCACTTCCACTATCGAAGGGTCGCACTGATTAACAAGGGTACTGACAGCCTCGATAAGCTGTTCCCTCTTCTTTATATCACTGCCCTCAATTGTCCCCGGGGGAATATCCTTTATACCGGTTGCCTCAAGAATATACCCGTCTTTCCTGTGCACCAGTTTCACAAGCTTGATAGAGTGGTGGCCGATGTCAAGACCGACTGTAGCAGTACCACTCTTTAACTTCTTAAACAGATTCATCAAGCATTGCCTTTATGAAACAATAAGCTATCTCTGATCACTTCATAAAATAATTTAAATAACTGTTCTAACTAATGTAATATAACAACTTACATCTAAATATCTATCAAACAATCGCATCTTTGTCAACAAAAAAAAGGTAAAAAAAAGCGCAGTTTAAAGCACCCCAATATAGATGAATTAAAAGACTTCCAGACCCCATTATATAGTATAGCCCTGAGAGAAATAAATAATCAATTCCGGAAACAGTGCTTCCTCCGGAACCAGGGCTCAGTGCATACTGTGTCTTATCCAGACCGAATCGCCGCCGGACATGTCCAGTCTCAGTACACACTCCTTTATGTCTGTGACGGATTTAATGTGCCCCTCGGATCTGACTGCTAAAAAGATGGTATCACCGCTGAGGAACTGATTGGTTTCCACCCTGTACCACCCGTCTTCATAGGGTGTTTTCTCAATTCCTTTTGTCCAGGATGGTTCCTCGCCAATCTTTTGCAAAGCTTGAAAGAGGCCATACTCACTTATGGACAAAGCCTTTCTGTGATAAATCTGCTGCTTCTGCTGATAGTTGTGAAGCAGAATAAAAATCAATCCTCCTATTGCCACAAGGGTGATAGAGGCAATTATAATCCTTAATACAACTCCGCCTCTCTGACACTTCATCTCATTTACAAAATCAAATCGTTTATCCATCCTCACCTCTCAACGCCACTGGTTTGCCTGGCGCTGCTTTTCAAACACATACTTGATTATTTTATCACGGTTTCTCTGTTCAAGACCGGTAAACTGTATATGATGCTTATACAGGGTGCCGATCTTTGCCTCAAGCAGGCTGACTCTCAGGACTTTTCCTGTAACTCCCGCGAAGGCTGAATTCGGCAATTGAAAATTCATGGAGATAATATCTCCGGGCACCATCGGTTTTTCGTATACAAAACTCAAACCTCCACCGCTTATATCAGCCATCCTTGAATCCAGAAGCTTTCCAAAATACAGAGCCCTGTTTTCTTCACTCTCTGTCTTTATCAGCCGGAATCTCAGCGGCAGGCTTACTTCCACTCTTACGTATTGCCTCAACTGGTTCCGTCTGATATCCAGAGAGTGGTAAAAATCAACTGACGAGTTGTCCCCGGCCCGGTAGACCGTCACCGGTATCCCATAAACCCCGTCATTTCTGCGCGCAAACCCGAGACGCAGATTCTGGCCACGTCCAAACCCCGGCACATCCTCGGCTTCGGGATCGAACTGAATCCGGAAGAAAAATTCTGAATTGTGAACAACCCTTGCTTTGTTGATCAGGGGATTTTTATTGTCCTTTCCAAAAACCGAAACCATCAGTCCTATCTCAAGATTTCTTGTGGAGACCAGAGGATGCTCCAGGGGCAGATAGGTGAACCCGAGTTTTTTTCTGATACTTGACAGCAGATGATCCTCATCCCCGACCTCCTCCGGAGAGAGATTTCTGCTCATCAGATGTTTTATCTCCGCATCGATGCATCTCTCAAACAGCGTTATTGACTGAAAGATAACATGTGAATGACCGGTATTGTCGTTTTTAAGCAGTTCAAGAAGCCGGGTCCTTTCAATATTATTAAGCTCAGCCTTTTCACAATACTGTTCAAAGAGGTTCTGCTCGAGCTCCTTCTGATCTGCTCTGGCTTTAGCCCTGACATTGAGATGAAGAGCCAGAAGAATACCCAGTCCTGAAAACAGAGCAAGGACAAGCGCGGTAATAATTCCAGCATCAGCGCCTTTCCAGCCGATCTGCTCGATAAGGCTTCTGGAAAAAACCGGAGCACAAAGCAATAGAATGGGAATCAAGACTTTTGTCATGGCATTCCGTATCCGGCAGGTAATTTGTAAATCCTTATCACATCAGAGTATAAACAAGGTGCAGCAATTTGTCCATGGTTTTTTGTGTCTGTCTACCGGTTTTCAACAGGTGATTACATCTCGATTCTCTTTATCCTTATCGGAATCGGCATCGGTGTCGGTATCGGTACCGGTATCAAACACTTTAATACCCCGTCCTTACATTTCCGATTCTTTTCAGATTTTATTGACACATCTCTCTTCTTCATGTTAATTCTAAATACTCAGGTGTACAATAAAATATCAGGGTAATCCTTTAATCAAACTGATCAAGGTTATGATTGATACTCCTTTCACAAGGTTGTATAATTCTGAAAAAGAGTGGTGACACACTATGAAAAAAATACCGGTTTCCGACATTCAGGATGGTATGGTCCTTTCCCGGGAGATCTGCGGTTCCTCAGGTAACATACTTCTCGGCAAAGGCGTCAAACTCTCCACAGCCATGGGGCGAAGATTGACAAACTGGGGAATCCCCTTCGTGTATGTAGAGGGTGAGGAAGAATCTCCGGAGAAGAAGAAAGAAGTTGAAGTATTGCCGGATGAGCTGAAAAATCAGTTGATGCTGAAATTTTCAAACGTCATTAATAACCCGATCATGAAAAAACTTTTCGTTACGGTTTACCAGTACAGACTTCAGAAGAGCAGATAGGAACCACTGTGGCACTGAAAGATTTACAGAAGACCATTGAGAACATCTCCTCGATTTCTACTTTACCGACAGTCATCGAGAGGATAACCCGGCTTCTTCAGAACCCCAAGACATCAGCCGAGGAGATCGGGCGTGCAATCACAACCGACCAGGCACTTGCCTCAAAAGTTCTGAAGCTGGTTAATTCAGCTTTCTACGGCTTTCCCGGACGAATAAGTACTATCACACATGCAATAGTAATCCTGGGCTTTTCAACTGTCAAAAACATCGTGCTCACAGCATCCATACTCGATGTCTTCAGAAGAAAAGGCACCTCTGATCTGGCGGATTTTGACTTCGAGCAGTTCTGGATGCATTCGATCGCCTGCGGCGCAGCTTCTCAATCAATAGCAAAATTCCTGGGCAACAAGGATAAGGAAGAGTGTTTTATCGGCGGCCTGATCCACGACATCGGAAAAGTGATCCTCTGCCAGTTCCTTCCGGCAGATTTCATAGATGCCTACTCGATGAGCAAAAAAGAGGGCATTCTGTTTTATGAGAGTGAAAAAAAGCTCTTCAATATTACTCACGAGGAGATTGGAGGCATGCTGGCTGAACGATGGAATCTCCCCAAAAGTCTTCAGAACGCAATCAAGTATCATCACTGCCCCCTGCCCTCACGTGACTATTACATGAACACTGCGGTTGTACACTGCGCCGATATATTTGTGAGATCTCTTGACTACGGCAATGGCGGGGATGATAAAATTCCCGCAATGGCGGAAAATGTCTGGAAAAATCTGGGTCTTGAAAACACTTCTCTTACTACTCTGTTCGATAACATAGAAGATGAGATCGAAAAGGCAAATGTGTTCATTCAACTGTAAACGACCACTGATTAATACCACTGATTAAACTGATTAAGAGGATTACACTGATTTAAATATGGAAAAAGATAACGTTTTTTAATTCGGGGTCGGTATCGGTATCGCTATCGATTTAATTGCGGAGATATTCGATGACAATGCCGATACCGACCTGAAGAACAAATATCGGCACCTTACACACTTGGAGCTCAGCCCTCTTCCTTTTCCTCCTCCTCACTTTCCTCATCCTCTTCAGTAAAGACCAACCGCTCATCTTCGGTGATCTTGAGTCTTTTACGGATATAGCTTCGTCTCTGCTCGCGCCTGAAGAAATCCCCGGGCAAGCGAAATCCCTTCAACAAAATGATCAACACCAGTAATACAAATACTATCGCCACAAGCACTGGTAAGGAAAGATCGGCAAGATTATCCATTGTTAAAATCTCCGGATATGGTTATACGGGCCGGCAGTTCTATTTCCTGACTGAGAGTCTCCTCAAAATTATTGTCTCTCACCGAGAGAAGAGTCCTGCTCAGTTCTTTCATGCTTATGACACCCTGTCTCTGGAGCTTCGAGAGGATTACCTGCAGAATATCAAATGAGGTTCTCCCGAGTTCATTTACATTTCTGTTTCTGTGACAGCGGATATCCATGTCTACCTGTGCTATACAGGAAAGGCCATACATAAAATACATATCCATGAGAAGACCTATCTCCACACCATATCCCGACCAGAAAGGAAGCTTTTCCAAAAGGGTACGCCTGACAGCGTATTCACCGGAGAGAGGCTGATAGATCCATGCCAGGGGAGGAACCAGGGCACTTAACAGCGGACGAACCAGAATCTCGGTGATTCTCCCTCCCTGATTATCATATATATCCGATCCCAGAAGCAGCGGACGCTGGTAGAAAGCCTTGACAAAACTCAAATTCTCATGACATAGAAGCGGACCGGCAAGCCCACAGATAAAACGACAGTCAAAATCCAGGATGTCGGAATCGATAAATATTACGATGTCTCCGCTGGTGACAAATTGAGACTTCCATAATGAGACTCCTTTCCCCCTCTGGGAAAGCGGCGGACCTGCCTCATCGGGATTGTAAACCCGCGCCCCCTCTTCCCGGGAAATTTCCACAGTCCGGTCCTCCGACATCCCGTCCATTACCACTATCTCATCAACCAGACTGCACTCCTCCATAAAATGCTGCCTTATATAAGAGATTATGGTGCCGATTGTGGCAGCCTCATTGAGAGCAGGAATTACCACACTTATGGATTTATTTCTGGATGTTTTAAATTCAATAAGCTCCTCAATGGAGGCAAAATCATGACTGTGAAATGTTGGTATCATGGAACCCTTTATCAGTAAACCGGAAGGTGAAAGGCTGTCCGGGTCTTTTATGTTATGAGAATTAATAATACATTCAGAATACAGGTGTTTCCACGGTTTTTTCTGTGCACAACACACATTATAGATGTTACAATTGGGATTGATTATGAGGGCTGATAAAGCAAAACTTCACAGATACATCTCTGTTTCCGCTCAGATCATCTTTATCGCAACGGTATTCTGCATTCAGGTTCATCTCCTTTCAGAAAGAATAGACCAGAAGACAGTCCCTTACGGTGATGAGGGGTCGTGGCTGTCTGTGGCCACCGAGGTGGCCCGCGGCAACGGATTTACCACGCGATGGCTGGAATACCCTTTTCTGAAACCGTACTCCATCCCCCGCCCCGATGATTTCAGGTTTCCAGCCCTGACCCTTCTATTAGCCGCAGCATTTCGCATCTTTGGAGTCTCCTACACAACCGGCCTGTGGGTAATCGCATCGATATCACTTATCTTCAATCTCCTTATCTACTTCTCTGTAAAGAAGATTTACGGGAAACCCACAGCCCTTACAGTTTATACTCTCACCGCTTTCTCACTTCTTCAATTGATGTACAGCACCGAGATCTACACTGAGGTGCTCTTTGGCACAATACTGGCCCTTATCATACTTGTCTCAACAAAAGTGGATAACAGCAAATTGAAATGGTGGACAGTGATTGGACTCCTCACCGGTGTCCTATACCTGGTCAGACCGAACGCCATCCTGTTTATCCCGGCTTTATGCCTGTATTTTTTATTAATCAGAAAAAAAAGGCAGATAAGTTACAAATACTTTCTTATATCCACAGCCATCTTTCTGGCAGTTATCTCCCCGTGGCTGATAAGAAATTATCTGAATTTCGGAAACCCTTTCCATGTCGCAGGTTCAGGTGGACTACTCAGGGCCGGTAACAGTGATCCGGCGACTCTTTCCCTCTCAGAGTTTGTCAATCTGCACGGCATCCATTTCTTCCTGACATCGATACTTCAGGGACTCCCTCAGTTCTTCAAAAACCTTAACTCTCTCGAACACGGTTCCAATATCATCCCACTCCTTTTATGCCTCATCGCAGCTTTTCGTAAACACCCATTTTACAACGGATTTATCACATGCTCCTTCGTTTTTACATTTCTTGCCTGTGCATATACAGCAAGGCTGTATGGATGGGCCGGGGTGAGATATTTCAGTCCGTTCCTGCCGTTTGTTTATGCTTACGGAATCTCATACTTCTTCAGGGAAACCGGCTCACTTATTGAAAGATTTTCCGGAGATAACAGCTATTACATCAGGCTGTGCGGAATACCCGCAATTATACTCCTGCTTGGCATTCCGCTGATCAATCCGCACCGCTACTATGAGCGGGTTTATAAAGTTAAACCAGTTGACAGCACTCCGGAATATTATTCCGAACTGAGCAGACAGATATCAGGCTCAGATATCTATTATGCGGGGCGTCTGGCACAATTGAACTTTGCAACAAACCTTAGGTGCGTAGGAATCCAGTCGCTTTTCGGTGCGAATGATATGATCACAGCCCAGAAACACTTCAACCCGGCACTTCTTGTTCTTACAAGGAAAGAATTCGATTCACCCCGATTTAAGGGGCTGCTCGATACTCTGGGGCTCAATGGATATCAGTGGTCGGTTGTGTCGGAGAATGAGGTTGCTTTATATATAAGAATCACCAATTAATGACGGCCTCAAGGTGACAGGTGTTATTTACAAGCAGCACACGCGCCTTCACCTCACTCCTGTGAGCTCACTGTGCGCGAAAACTCCCGTCCCTTCCAGTTGAACTTTCCAAAGACACCAAAGAATACCGCCATCAAAACCATGGGCAACTGAATGATCGATCCCGGAAGGATATATCTGCGAAGCTCCTGTTTCCCAAAGATGCGGCTTCCCGGAATCATAAGCACCATTTCACCCGCAATCTTTATAAAAAGCATCAGTACAGCCGCAGAAAAGTACCATGGATTAAAAAAACCACATAGCAAAGTAACTGGAATAGCAAGATAGAACAGGAAAATACAGGAAAGAAAAAGCACCTGCATTACGTTATAATGAACCGTTTTCGATCCCCATCTTTTACGCTGTTCAAATACACTTCTCACCGAATCAGCAGGCGCTGTGGTTACTGCACCTTTAAGATCAGCCATGTATCTTATTTTCCATTTTCCGCTTTTCCATATTCTCTGCATCAGTAAATCATCATCACCCGAAACCACTTTCCCGGCGCTTTTGCCGTACCCCCCGCATTCAACAAACGCGCTTCGTCTGAAAGCCATATTGTTCGCGTTTGAATTGATGGGCATTCCAGCTCCGATTCCGGCTGCTGCGACAATTCCATGGGAAAGGAAATCAACCGCCTGAAGCCCGAAAAACAGACTGTTCATGGCAGGAGGACGCTCATAGCAGGTGATTCCCTGTACAAGGCCGGTTTCAGGGGTAAAACTGCGGTCTATGGTGTCAAGCCATCTCTCCGGAACCCTGCAATCAGCATCTGTAAATACTATAATCTCACCTTTTGAGGCCTCGATCCCCTTTGACACTGCATATTTCTTTGGTGACAATCCAGGAGGAGTCCTCTCTATGTTGATAAGAGAGATATTCCGGTGCTGTGATATGTATTCCAATACTACTTCCGCTGTACGGTCGGTAGAACGGTCGTTTACGACTATAATCTCCAGCCGGTCCGGTGGCATATTTTGGGCAAGGATACTGTCCAGACAGGCTCCTATATTGTTCTCCTCATTATGGGCAGCTATAACAACAGAGAAATTAAGATTCGCAGGGTCTCCTGTTTTGGGAAGAGAGAGAAGCCCCCTTAAAAGCAAAAGCACAGAAGCTAAATAGAACGCGGATATCACTGCAAGGAAGATAATCATGAGTATACCTCTGAGTGATCCGAAGAGCACTACCAGTCATACTTCGCCGCAATAGGGAATCTCCATCCCTTTCCAAATGCCCTTGGACTCACCTTGAGTCCTGTACAGGCCTGGCGACGTTTGTATTCATTTTTAGAGACTCTCTCTGCCACCCATCTCACAGTCTGCTCATCGAAACCCATCCCCGCAATCTCACTGCTCGATTTTCCCTCCTCGATCAACTGATTCAGAATCGAGTCCAGAATATCGTATGGTGGAAGGGTGTCCTGATCGGTCTGATTGGGACGCAGTTCAGCGGATGGTGCTTTTGTCAAAACAGATTCCGGGATAATCTCTTCTTCATTATTGATATAACCGGCAAGTTTGTAAACCTTCTCCTTTGGAAGATCACTTATAACACTCAATCCCCCGTTCATGTCTCCGTAAAGAGTACAGTATCCCACAGAGATCTCGCTTTTATTACCGGTAGAGAGAAGCAGGTGCCCGAATTTGTTGGACAAAGCCATCAAAAATGTTCCCCGGATACGGGCCTGAAGGTTTTCCTCTGCTAATCCAGGAGCTATACCTTCAAAAAGAGGAGAGAGCATTTCCATGTAAGCGCTGAAAGCCTTTTCAATAGGAACTTCTGAGAAGCGGATACCAAGATTTGATGCCAGTTTCCGGGAATCCTCAACACTTCCCATCGATGAATACCTCGATGGCATAGTGACTCCCCAGACATTCTCCGGTCCTACTGCTCTGGCTGCCAGCACTGCAACTACTGAGGAATCGATTCCGCCCGATAAACCAAGCAATACCCTTTTAAAACCACATTTCTTCACATAATCCCTTACTCCCAGCACCAGGGCATCATGAATCTGGGCATTTTCATCCCACTCCGGTGGCTCCATGGTCTGAGCAGAGGATGAATCTATCAATTTCAGAGATTCTTTGAATGAGGGCAGATTTTCAATAAGATTACCCTCTTTGTCGACACAGAGGCTGCTGCCATCAAAGATCAGTTCATCATTACCTCCCACCTGGTTAACAAACAGAAACGGGAGGCGGTGTTTACGCGCATGATTCCTGATTATTTTCAGCCGTAAACTTTCCTTGCCGGCATGAAAAGGTGATGCTGCGATATTGATAAGAAGGGTAGCCCCTCTGGAGGCCATCTCTGCTACCGGATCGAATTTGTACAGAGGCTGCGGCCAGAACTCCACATCATTCCAGGCATCCTCACAAATACTTATCCCGAGTTTTTCTCCCTTGAAAGGGAAAACCGAAACTTCTGACGATGGATCAAAATACCTGGGCTCATCAAAAACATCATAGGACGGCAGGAGGCTTTTGTTCTGTTTGAACAAAACTTTTCCTTCACTTATCAGTATAGCGGAGTTAAACAACCCCTTACCTCCTGAGATTGAATCCGGCATCGCGGTACCCAGAAGAATTCCAGTGTCAGGATACTTTTCCGAACAGTGGCATACCTGCTCTATGGCATCGAGGCTGTGTTCAATAAACCATCTCTTCCCGAGCAGATCTCCCGGAGGATAGCCCTGAAGAAAAAGTTCAGGGAAAACAAGAAGGTCCGCTCCGGAGGAGGCACATAAAGCAAGGGTTTCACAGATCCGTGCGGCATTCCCCTGCACATCACCGACAAGAGGATTTAACTGACAAACAATAATTTTCATAGAAAAACCCGTGATGAAAAATTTACGCAGAAGCACAAAAATACGCCCTCCACACAGAATTAGCAAGGCGGAAAACCAGTCTTGCAGATCCATTGCATAAAGTGTATGATTGTTCAGGAGCACAATTTAAGGTTTGACTTTTACAGTACTGCTGAGGTTTTTTCAATGCCGGAACTCCGTATCTCTGTTATCATCCCCTGTTTAAACGAAGAGGAAACGATTAAGTCCTGCATTGAAAAGGCCAAAGAGGGCATAAGGAACGCCGGAGTTGAAGGTGAGATAATCGTAGTTGATAACGGCTCTACGGATCGCAGTGCCGAAATAGCGGAAACATCAGGTGCAAGAGTTGTAAAACAGAGTATCCGCGGTTACGGGGCTGCCTATTTAAAGGGTATCAAAGAGAGTAAAGGAAGTGTTCTGGTGATGGGTGACGGGGATGATACATATGATTTCAGGGAGATCCCGTCACTGCTGAAACCTCTGAATGATGGCGCGGATATGGTACTTGGCTCCCGTTTCAAGGGCAAAATAGCAAAGGGAGCGATGTCTTTCTCACACAGGTATATCGGAAACCCGATTCTGACCTTTATATTGAACATTTTTTTCGGATCATCGGTTTCTGACGCACATACCGGTCTGAGAGCAATTACAAAAGAGGCTTTAAACAGGCTTAAACTTAAAACCACAGGGATGGAATTTGCCTCTGAGATGATAGTTGCCGCCCTGAGAGCACATCTGCGCATTGAGGAGATCCCTATCATCTACTCAGCCCGCCAGGGGGAATCGAAACTGAACTCATTTTCCGATGCCTGGCGGCACATCAGATTCATGCTTCTGTACAGCCCCACATGGCTTTACCTGATCCCGGGAGGCATCCTGTTTGTCTGCGGATTTGTGGCTTTTCTGCTCTCAGGGTATGGAAAGCTTGTGTTTTTTCACCACAAATTCGACTTCCATGCCATGGTATTCTTTGTCCTGTTCTGCCTGCTTGGATCACAGATCATAATAACGGGCTTGTTTGCAAGGACTTTCAGTATCAGGGAGG
>DAOTAZ010000052.1:0-13758 GCA_035382965.1 Chitinispirillaceae bacterium
TTTATGATAATTTTTGCTATTTCAATTTTTTTATTCCGGTGCTCTTCTCTGGCAGTAAATGAAGGAGGAGGAGCAACGGAAACGGTCAATGCAAGAGTGATCACTCCCTCAGGAATTCCTGACTCAGGTGTTTCAGTATACCTTATCGATGCTGGGAACTGGGTAGAGAAGAGGCGTCTTGATCTGCCGGTTGTGATTGACAGTGCCATAACGAACAGAGACGGGTTCTTCACTTTAAAGTACGATTCAGGTACTGTCTGCAATCTTCAGGCTGATGGAAGAGATGGGGCTGCTTTCATACCTGGTTTCAAGGCAGATTACGATTCCATATTGGTAATAAGACTTAAGCAGAAAGCTACTCTTAACGGCAGGATCGATTCTTCAGGGCTCCGTATAAGCAGAGCCGAGATATTCGGCACACTCTACTCTATCTCTGTTCAGGGGCAGGATTTCACTGTTCCCGGAATTGCACCGGGAGATTATCCGATTCTTTTCAGGACACAAGACAATATCTATGCCGGATACAGCTTTGCTTCAATTGATGAGGGCCAGACTGAGCAGATCAGTTTCAGTTTCAGCGCAGAAACAGTTCTGGTTGATGATTTCGAAAGTGCATCTGAATTCTACGGGCTTTCCAGGATGGGGAAAATGACAGGAGGAGACTGGTACAGCTATTGTGATACTGTCAAGTCTTCACAGATACATTCTGCGCTGACTGCAGTTGTTGAGGATGGATCTGGATTTTCTGGAGGAAAATGCTTGCGTGCTGACGCAGTTCTTGGCAATTCAGAAGAAATTGCCGCCTTTGCGGGAGTAGGGGTAAATATCGGCACCGCAGGCAGAAGTTATGACTTCAGCAATGTAAAGTCATTCTCCTTTTTTGCCCGGGGAAACTGCAGTATCAGATTCAGTGCTGAAAGCAGGGTTATTGATGATCTTGGAGGGGGACAATTACATTTTGGCAAAGAGATTCAATTGACAGACACCTGGACTGAGTATGTAATACCTGTAAGTGAACTGCTTGTACCGGTGTGGTCAGAGGTGATTAATCAGGGTATTACCTGGGATGATGCAAAAAAGTCTATTCTACGCTTAGAGTTTGATTTTCCTGTGAGTCTCAATGTCTCCGGTGACACACTTACTCTTCAACTTGATAACCTGTACATAAACGGTGTCGGCATAGGAAATATACTTCCTTAGAGGAAAAAACTGTACCGGCACATGGTATTCTTATACTTCAGTTTATGTCAAATGGCACTGCCGGGTATCAACACTATTTTTCCAATACCCACTTCTTTACATCCCGCTTTTCCCTTGTTTTCCCCACTACAAGATAAACACCCGGACCAACCTTTCCCCGGGTCCTTATCCTATTCAGGTCTGAACCGGTTGACATTGAATTGCCGGAGAAACGGGTGATAATTCTGCCCTTAATGTCACAGATTATGAATTCTTCAGCCGGTTTTGCTGATGTAAAGGTGATGCTCTTTCTTCGGGCTCTGTCCGATACCGATGACGAAACCTGGGAAAGTGAATCATCGATCATATAATAAACAGAATCGGAACCTGTGACAATGCAGGGGCGGGCGCGGAAAGAAGGACCTTTTACCACAGATGCAATCTCCTCTGCTGTCCAGGTTGTCTCAGGAATCAAGCTGCCAAACCGCCAGTTCTTAATGGAACTATCGCTTACGTGGCGAAGAAATCCCTTATCCAGTATCCAGAGAGAATCTCCATCGGTTTTTAGAAGCTGTGGTCTTTCCTCCCAGTCCGGACCCTCCTTAATGGAGTTAAGCATCGAGTCATTTACCGGTATTCTGTCCTGGAAATCATCGAAATGCCAGAGTTCCTTTCTGCTTTGTACACTTACAATTGTCCGCTTTACACCGTCAGGGATTTCAGGAACACAGGTGATGGTTGCCGGACATCCGTTAAGAAGAACCGCAGAACTGTCCCGGGTATCTAATCCATAGGCATATATCACATGCTCCGTATTATCCATCAATGAATACGGTGTGGGAAGAGAAAACCCCAGACTGCAGTATCCACGCAGGTCGCAAAGGTACTGACGACTTTCATTGGCTGTCAATTGAACCATTACAGCCCCGGAACTGCCTTTTTGACCACCAATATAGAGCTGAACCTCTATTGACCTCTGATCATCATTTCTATCCTGTGCCCATCCACGGAGAATCTGACAGTCAACTGTTTCAAGCCGGCCGACAGGCGGGGCATTGTCAGTATCATTCACACTGCCGCCGGGATTATGAAGCCAGCGGTAGTAGCAATGCTCTGAGTCTGTCAGGTATGTGTAGATACGGTCATACTGAGATGAAGAGTGTGCAGCGATGTAAGCCACACCATCGGTGACTCTTACCACGACAGTTGCATGTGTCCCCGTACCGTATTCATTACTGTACATAAGCACATCACCGGGCCTTATCTCAGGTGGGGGAGGAAGCATGTACCCGATGCCCAGATCGGTCCATCCATGGTAAGTCTTGAGACACTTCTGAAGTTTGTCTGCTCCTATCTCTTCCCTGCCGCACGGGTATCCTCTGCAGATACCATCCCCCTGATTCAGATCTTTGTGGCCGCCTTCAAGAATGCATTGCGAAACGAAGTTTGCACAGTCTCCGCCATGTGATGCATAACCGCAGTAGGATGTTCCCCAGTATGACCAGGGGGTGCAATCGATGTAATCACCGCACTCATGGTTTGGAGTTTCCCAGTATTTCTGTGCATAGGAGACCACATCATCGATATTGTACTCTGCGGATGACATGAAAAAGAATCCTGGGATAAACAGAAGCAAGTTTATGTAAAGCGTTTGTCTTCTCATTTCCCGGAATCTCTGCTTCTCTTAAGAATTTTGCCGGCGGTATCACGGACTCTTCTGTCGGAATCCTGAGTTTGCGCTCTGCGAATTGATTCCATTGCCCTGGAGTTTCTTCCGGCAAATTTCCCCAGTGTTTCTAGTGCCCGGATTCTGGTCCATTTATCCGGAGAGCTCCGGGCTATTCTATCCAGTGCATCAGCAGCCGTATTTTCTTTTCCCATTCTTGCCAGAGTTCCTGCGATTGTGATTTTGCGGTCATCCGGGAGATCATTATATGACAGTGCTTCTGTTAAGGCCGCCGATTCATCCGGGCCGCCAATCTCTCCCAGTGCCCATGCCACACAGTCAAGACAGGCCAGGTTTGAAGGACTCCTGCGGAATTTCTGGTCATTATAAGCGTTTAACAGTACCTTGCGGTTATCATCTTTTTCCCCGAATGAGACAAGTGAGATTGCAGCCTGAATCCGCACCGGATGACTTGCAGAGGTTAAAAGACTTTTGAGGTAGAGGATATTCTTATATGCATCGGAATCATCCATTTGACTGGTCTGTATGAGTGTCTTTATCATAACGATGGCTGCAGGCCCGGTCTCATCTTCAGGTGCTTTATCAAGAATATCCCTGGCGGCTTTAAGTGCCAGTTCGATATTGGGACCGTCTGCATAGCCAAGCCGTTCAAGGGCTTCACGCACCAGTCCGGGATCATTTCTGTTTTTATGAAGGTAATCTATCCAGTGTTGAAATGTCCGTCCTACTTCGGCCTGTTTTTCCCGGATTCGCCGGGAGGCTTCATCTCCGGAATGAACTTGACGAAAGAAACCTGTGCTTTTGCCGTCGATGATTATATGGCGGAACTTTCCCTCTCCGGGAATCTCGAATGTTTCTGCCATGAGGATTGCTGACTGGAGAATAAGAATCAGCCATATACTTGACACAATGCGGGACTTCTTCATGCTTCTGAGGACTCCTTTTCAAAAACGGATCAATCCTGATTTCCGGGAGGATGCCGTTAATGGTAAAAATAGGTGTACAAGGGTTTGACAGGCAAGCAGATTGGGGTGATACGGGAGAGATCGGGAATCACAAAAAGATATCCCTGGCTTGGATTTTTTTGTTATTGCTGGATTGTCAAAAAGACGTTATCCTGTACCCTTGTAAGGAATTCATGGATGGAAAACAATGGTTTCCTGAAGAAATTCAGGTCTTTTCTTGATTTCCTGTCCTTAACAAACCTTATTACTTCCGGAAAATATTCCAAAGCGATAATACCTGCAGCCAATGTCTCATCATTTCTCTGGAAGACTTTTTTCAGCATCGAAAACATGATCTCATTGAACCGCAGTGTCGGGAGAAGAAGTCCGGCTTCCAGGAGTGCCCACACCCTAATAATCTGTAAAGCTGCAGACTTCAGTCCCTCAGATGTCAGAAAACCAGCCCAGCTCAGGCGCGTTCCGAAAGAGAAGAAAGAATACATGCAGAAGATGAAAAGAAAGAGCGGCCAGAACCTTAAAGGATGCATCAGCGGCTTTACAGAATGTTTCCATAAGGAAATGGACAGGGTTAATAAACCAGCCAGAGAAAGGATAATCTTAAAATCCTGAAAAATGAATAGAAGCAGGCAGAAAGCAAGAAGGGAAGTCGATCCGATGATGTGACGGGGAGCAAAACCCCTGAGTTTAAATCCGGCTCTTTGTTCTCCGGAGATTTCCATAGAGTCAAGGATCCTGAAAACCGGAGGCACCAGGATCCCGATTATGCTTCCAAAAAGAATGGATGCTGCTGCCATGAAAGGGATCTGGTAAAAGACAGAAAAATTATGAACTACAAGGAAATACACTGTGGCAAGCTGACCTGCGTTATGGAACAGCGCACCCGTTATTCCTATCCCGACAGTCCCCAGAAGTCCTTTGCTGCCCAGAATTCTCCACACTGCACCCATAGCCAGAGTTGCAGTGATTCCTCCGCTGAGACTGAGTGCCAGAGTAAGAAAGGAGAAGCCAAAGTAGAATCCGGAAATCCATGATCTTAGAATTGTGTAAAGAACCGCGTCGGCAGTACCGTATTTGATAATCCAGATCATGGTGACAGCATTCGCGAGACCTGGTTTCAGCCATGGAAAAAATGGCAGTCTGGGGAAAAAAAACTCCAGTGCGTTTAAAGCCACGGCAACAAGCAGCCAGACGGCTTTACGGATAGTGTCCGGGGTGATCTGGTTTTCAGTGTGTGACTGCATCGGGTCCATTTTTCTCTGATGCCTTGATTGAGATCAGTATCCGGTTGGGAACACAAACGATTTGGCTTCCGGCATGGCTGATCGAGCCGGAAAGGACACAGATCTGATGAGGGCAGGGGGAATTGAGAACCGAAACCTTACCCTGCTTTATCATGATTGTCAAAGGGCCGTTTTCTCCGGTTACTTCGAAAATTCTGTCTTTGTCAACAGGGTATTCCGCCAGGATCCGGTTTCCTCTGTTTATCACAACTCTCCCGGGAGTTACTGATTTAAGCACCGGAAAGGTAAACACTGCTCCTGAAAGTACAAGGACAATCAGTATGGCATCTACCCAGGTAAAACGCCTCAGCGGAATCATATTCTTGATCGGTGCTCTCTGTTATGGTATAGTATTGTTATTGTTTACGTTAATCTTTCGACTCATCTTCAAGACCATGCACAGGATATGTATTACGATTTCCTTTGCGGATCATTAATATACGGTATGCTTTAATGGATTCAGTAATCTGCAAGGCAAGTTCGGTAAAAAAGAAAAAGGGCAGAGTGGAGGCGGGAAGAGTGGTTCTGGACATTTCCGCAGTTCTTCTGCTTGCATACTGGCTGATCAGCAGGGTTTTTCATCTATTCTAATCTTTCCTTAAACGGATGCTTTTTGTTGCGCTTTTCGGAATCGGCATCGGTATCGAAACCTGGTCATTTACAGCTAATATTCCGGTTTGAATACCGACCCCCATTTAAGGAGAACTAATCTCCTATAAATCTTGCTGCCCAGCTCCGTACATTTTTACCGTTAAGAATATGAAATTTTCTCAGACGGTTCAGTGTCTCTCCTGAAAATGAGTTCATAGGGATCCATACAAGATGCTTTTTCAGTTTTGAAGCAATGCTTTTCAGTACCGGACCGGGTTTCTTTGCTGCTATGTAGCCCACATTTTTTTCTGAGCTGAAAAGTAATGCTCCATAGGTCAGTCGTGTGGCGAGATCAGGGAAATCCATGCCAGAGGTCATGCTGAAAATATCCGGGATAGTTCTGGGAGGAAAGAGAAGCGAAAGTCCCCCGTAGTGGCATCTGGCAATACCCGGCCCGATCAGGTTCTCCATGGGATCTGTTGCATAAAAGGTTAACGTAGATTCCTCATTGTGTTCTGCATACCAGGTGGCGCGATGCGGATACCTGTGGTCATTCTCACGGTCGAATATGATTACCACTGTGTCAATTTTACCCTTTGATGGCGGAAGTTCCTTGACATAAATGTCACCTGTGTGCCAGTTCCGCAGTGTCTCCCGGATATCTATGCCATCCTTTACTGATGTGGTAAACTTCTCGGATCGGATCAGATCCTCCATCAGGACTCTCAGAGTCTTGTTCCGCACAAAGCTGTTGAAACTCTCGATTCTGCGGTCTTCGGGAATATGGGAGCACATACCCATGGGATTCCAGGAATAACGGTATCTCTTTTTTCTCTCGAGCGAGGGATCCGGTTTTATGGAAATTGTCCTCCAGTGCATCTGGAAATCCCTGAACAGGTTCACTGAATCGAATCTGCCCCATTCAGGAATGAGAATCCGGTCGATGCCCGTACCGATCAGCTCGTTTCTGTTTACTGCCGGAATATAGGGGTAATAGCGTGCACTTTTCAGGATTCGCACAGCATAGGCGTTTCCACCCACTCCTTTTGCTGCTTCTACTATGTCAAACAGATCCGGAATTATCCTTCCGGACATGACCGTGATATTACGCAGAAAAGTGAGAGCCGCCTGAATTCGTACAGGGGAGAGGCTCATGACCTCATCCTTGCTGTCGAAGTACTGGTCTCTTGTCTCTCTGAAAAGATCCTTTACCGATTCCACGATATCGAAAGGTGGGGCAAATGGATCGTAGCGCTCCTTTTCATATTTACCAGTGATAAATGGAAGTTCTCCAAGAGCAAAGTAAAGATGATCGGGGTTTATCAGCCCGGAAAGAATCGAATACGAACGCTCTTCATCGAAGCGCATGTTGTATGTCTTTTCCTGCCTGAAATGGAAGATTGTCCTGACAAAATTCCTGTAATGAAGAAGGACAAGGATATTCTTGTACCCGGCTTCAAGCTGGTGAATCCTTCCGGCCATATATTGACATTCGATATCATCCGGAGAACCCTCTTCAGGTAATCCTGCGGCCTTGAGGCAGAGAGTGTTATAAATGTCGATACCGATCCGTGTTTCCATATATTCATCGGGGAGCGGTGCGAGGAGTCGAGGGACTCTGAGTTCCGATGATCCTATGCAGAAGGAGGGAATATGATGCAGGCTGCTCTGACGAATGCTCTCTACGGCTGCGTCGCAGGGATCAACCGGGATATAGAAGAGAGGCTCGGAATATCCTCGTGCCACGACCGCGCTTATCAAGGGAAGGTTTTCAATTGCTGCGGAGATGTGGTCCTGGAAAACGGAAGGGATATCCACAGCTACGCAGTCATACTTACCTTTAAGAAACAGCTCCCGCACCTGTCTTGCGAAAGTCAGTTTACCATGGAGGTATGGGATAATTTCTACATTCCCGGTAAGTTTCACTGCTCATTCTCATCTGAGTCTGGATTGAGCTCGTCATCGTCTGTGAAGAAAAAATCGCCCATACTCATCGAAGGGAGATGCTCTCCTGATAGTTTTCTTCTTGCAGCCAGATTTTCCATGTCAAGCGCTTCCTCGCCGAGAATCTGTAAAACCGCCTTGTTGAAAATCTCCGCTGCTTTGATATCCCTTTCCGCCTGCCCAAGTTTCAGGGAGTACCGCATGATGTTTATCCCGTCACGGATAGAGTAGGGGAGGTCCAGTCTGTGCGCTTTCTGGAGAAATTCGATGCAGAGATCCAGTATTTCTTCGCTGGAAAACGGGATGTTGTATTTCAGGATCTTCAGTTCATCTTCTCTGTCCGGAAATGGGATCTGGATTCCAGGCTGCAGTCTGGACATGATATAATCCGGGATTTCGAATGTAGAGGAGTCCTCGTTCATGGTGACAGCGGCTCTGAAATCCTTGTGTGCCGTGATAGTGATCCCTGCTACAACCGATTCCACTGTCCTGCGATTGTCAAACAAACCAGCCAGAGAAGCCCAGGACTTCTCCGACATTCTGTTTCCCTCATCCAGAATTCCAACTCCTCCTGTCAGTACCGCTGAAAGCAGAGGGCTGGCATGGTAACTTATTTTGCCCTGTTCGGAAAGCACAGGAGTAACAAGGAGATCTTCCGGACGTGTATCGGAAGTACACTGCATCACGTAAACATCCTGCCCCCTGCTTCTGGCTGCTGCTATAGCCAGAGTGGTTTTGCCGATTCCGGGAGGTCCGATGATACGGGGGACAAGGGGAAAATCCTGATCGGAGAGAACAAGCCAGCAGGCAAGCAATTGCCGCATAGACTCAGATTGCCCGATCCACTCGATATTTCCTTTGAGGGGATGGGAGAGTGTCAGTTCGACATTATCGATTGTCAGTTTCATCGTTTTCCTTACTTGAAATAGCGCCTGACTTTCGACCAAAGATCATCCTCTATAGTTTCTATGATCTCATCAAACGCATTTAAAAAAGGGGTTTCATCATGCCAGTGTCTGTCCCCTGTTCGCTCTATGTTTACAGCTACCAGGGGGGAAGAAGCTGAAGGCGAGTTGAATATCGAAAGTGTGATATTGGCGGTTCCTCTGTACTGATTGAGAATATCCGGACTCTTCCTGTATGAATTCAAATGTATCTTTATCACTTTCGTGTTGCATTTACTGGATGCCAACTGGCTTTTTGTGGCTGGAATTACTTTTCTGTCCAGGGCTTCTTCCAGAGCATCTGCGAGGTCTTCCTCAAGCTCTTCCTTTTTATCCGGATCAAGAACAAATCCGATTACTGATTTGTCAAGTTTGAGCCGTTCCATGTAATATGAACCATTGCACGGCAGATCATCCTGTGGCTCTCTGGATGCTTCAACTGGGGGGGCTTTGTTCTCTGCAATGACTTTGCTGGAAGAAGCTACCTGCCCTCCAGCAATTTTACGGGCAATCTCGGGAATTATTTTAACTACATCCTCAATTTCTCCTTTTACATCTTCGGAAACGACCTTTTCCATTTTTCCTGTCTCGACATTTACACTCCTCACATTGACCATAAACATGGATCCAAGCTTGCCAATAGAACCGGTTATAAGTCTCTGTACTCCCAGCATACGACCGATCTCCACCATACAACCCTGTTCAGCACAGGTCAAACCGGATTGCTGAAATCCCTGCTCCTTTAAGACTTCCTGCATCTGTTCCCGCTCCATCACATCAACCATGCCGGTAGAGAAGAACTCATTCCGGAGCCGGTCAGAAATCAGTTCCGTTTCTCCTTCGGAAACTCCATTTGTGTTTTTAAGTGTCAGGATTGCGATCTTCAGTTTTTTATCCTGCTGTTCGGCCGAAACAGCCAATGTGCAGATAACCAGAATGTAACAGATAATCTTTCTCATTAATCCCCTCTCAATAATATTTTTCAATTGAGAAAAAACAGGACAGGGTCAGTATAAGCCGGAGTCAGTGAACCCCTGTTGCAATAAAGATGAAAATACTTTTTTCAACGTGAAAGAAAACGATGCTTTTAGTTTCGGTATCTGAATTATCTGTATTTATAACCAGAAAAAAACAGGAACAGATCCTTTCCCCTTGCTAAACAAAGGAAATCATTTGATACTGCGAGAAAGCGAATTATTTTAAAGCAATCTCAATCTGTTAATCGCCAAACGGGATTGCCAACCAATACCCGCTTCTCTTTCACTGATAAAAAATCTGGAGAATCAATGGGAAATGTCCTCCGTGTATTGATAATTGAGGATTCCGACAATGATGCGGCTATTCTTGAAAGAGAATTACGCAAAGGTGGGTTTGACCTTTATCCCAGACGTGTTTACTCTGCGGAACAGATGTGTCAGGCACTTCAGGAAGATATCTGGGATGTAGTGCTTTCAGAATATATGATTTCCGGGTTTAGTGCTCTTGAAGCATTGAAAGTACTTAAAGAAAATGGAAAGGACCTGCCATTTATAATAGTTTCCGGAAAAGCCGAAGAAGAAACAGCAGTTTGTGCCATGAAAGCCGGAGCTCATGATTTTATCAACAAAGGTAAATTGGCAAAGCTTGTACCTGTTGTAAGTCGGGAACTAAATGACGCAGAAGTGCGCATCAAACATAGAGCCGCTGAACTGGACCGCATTCAAAGTGAGGAAAAATACCGTTATCTTGTTGAGAGCATAACCGATGTGTTTTTTGCGCTCGATATGGAACTTCGCTGTACTTTCTGGAACAAAGCAGCGGAAAAATTGACAGGTATACCTGTCAAATCAGCTCTGACCCGTAAATTCATGGAACTTTTTCCTGAGCATGAGTCGGTTTCAGATTTATTGCGTGCTGCCTTAAGAAGCAGAAAACCATTCTTTTCTAAACTTACTACAGAGAAAGAAGACTGTATCAGTTATTTCGAGATGAATGCCTTTCCCACAGAACATGGACTCTCTGTTCTTTTAAGAGATGTAACTGAAAGGAAAAGAGCTGAAATTTTAAATTATGAGCAGTTGGAAATGAAGAGGCAACTGTCTCAGACGCAGGAGATCCGTTTACTTGGGCTCCTCACTTCCGGTGTCGCTCATGAAGTGAGAAATCCTTTAAACGCCATATCTGTGGTGCTGGAGGCTTTGTTTCAGGAACTTGGTGACAATCCCGAATATCTTCCATATAAAGAACATGTCCTTGTTCATGTGGACAGACTGAAACGGTTGATGCAGGATCTTCTTGAACTGGGAAAACCTATAGAGAAGTCAAAAATTGTCAGCCGCTCAATTGTCGAAATTATAAAAGAATCAGTATCACTATGGAAAAGCAGTGGTCTTCATGAAAAGGCAGAAGTTGTTCTGGAGCTTGATCCTGAAGAAAACTTGTTTGTGATGGGTGATCCGCTCAAGCTTCAGCAGGTATTCGTGAATCTTCTGGAGAACGCTTCTCAACACAGTCCCGAGGGTTCAGAGATAACAATAGTTCTGGGGAAGAGGGGTAAAATCATCAGTATCGGAATTATTGACAGGGGAATAGGGATAAAGAAGGAGATTGTGGGGCGGATTTTCGAACCTTTCTTCACAACCCGCAAAAAGGGAACAGGATTAGGGTTGTCTATTGTAAAGCACATAATCGAGGTACACAAGGGTACAATAACACTGAGGAATAATGAACCCCCTCCTGGCTGTACAGTTGAGGTTCTGCTGCCATCATGCAGCGATCTGTCCTTAGAGGATCAAAATGAGCCGGAGAACAGCTCCACACTGCTTCCGGCCCTATAAAATGTAAGCTTAGGTTCCGGTTACAGTGGGGCCTCCACGGGATTTTGTGGTTGGTTTGGTTGCCCCGGGTTTTGATGCCCACCAAATCGCAAAAGCAACAATCACAAGTAAAAGAATTACCCAGAACCACCACCATCCCGATGTTGCTCCTGCTCCATCAACATCCTGAACCGGTTCCTCTGGAGCAACCTGAGCCAGCAACTGAACAGGCAGTAGTACTAAAGACAGTAAGAAATACTTTATCCATTCCAGATACATAAATTCCTCCTCTGAGATTTTAGAGTTCTCCTCCTATTGAAAAGAGCAAACAAAGAGCCATGTCAGGCTGCCTTGCTGTAATCTCCAGTGGTGTTCCGGACTTTCTTTTTGATAAGGGTTATAAAATCTCTTATCGAATGAACCTTATCCAGATCCTCCCCTTCAAATTCAATGCCGTATCTCTTCTCTACCTCAAAGCTGAAATTAATATGATCGTGAAAGTCCCTGCTAAGAGTCTCAAGCCTTGTCCTCAGGCTTATCCTGTCAGAGGATACCTGGAAATATTCAGCAGTAAAATCCAGAAAATCACTTTCCATCAATACAAAACCTCCGATATCCAAAAAAAAATCTTCGATACCATTAAAGAATTCGCTTTATGGCTAGATTTATGAATGGAAAAAGTATGTGCCGGGTAAAGGGAAATGAGGAACCTAAATGTTTTCTTCAGTTTTCATCAATACTTGCCGGATATTGGCTGTAGCTGCATCAGGATGCTTGACCATGCCTCCGGTAAGCACCATTTTCACGGCATCTTCTACACTTATATTAAGAGGAAAAATCTTCTCCGATGGGACTACCGCCAGAAAGCCGCTGGTAGGATTGGGGGTAGTGGGAATAAAGACGGTAAATAATTTCCTGCCGGAGTTATCAGGAGAATCAGGCATCTCTCCGGTATTGAAGGCTACAGCCCAGATACCAGGAGAGGGGTATTCCACAAGAACGGGTTTGGTTAGAAAACTGTCCTTCTTTACCACAAACAAATCGATAACCTGACGCACTGCATTATAGATTGTGTTTAAACCTGGAATTGCGATAAACAGGGAATCGAGACTTTGTATAAATGCCTTTCCAATGATGCTCTTCACGATAAAGCCCATCAGAACCATCAGTGAAAAAAGTAGCAACCCTGCTATAACCTCTGAGGAAATGACCACAAAGGGGATGTCTCTGTAAACCCGGGGAAGAAATATCAGGACATTCTTCAGAAAATCCTCTACCATCTTGAAAAGGAAAACAAGCAGGTAACCAGATACAATCAGGGGGAGAAGGGCAAGCAGTCCCTGTATGAAATAAGCAAAGATCTTTTTATGCAGTTTTTTAATATAAGCCATTTTTTCAAATTCTCCTCTGGATCAAGTGACATCCGGAAGCACTCTCTGCCATTAATCCAGGGTAATACTATTTGGGCCAGATAAGGAAAAGATAGCTTCCGTATAACAGTACTAAAAGCATACCTCCCGCGCGTCCGATCCTGAGTTTTGGCCACATCAGAGGCAAAAGAAGTGCCGAAGTGCCAAGCATAAATGCAAGATCCAGAACCTGGATTCCTCCAGTCTTAACCTGACCAAAAAACGGGGCCACTCCCAGAATACAGAGTATGTTAAAAATATTGGACCCGATTATGTTTCCTATCGCAATGTCATCTTCCCCCCGTATCCCGGCAACCACCGATGTGGCCAGTTCAGGAAAGCTGGTTCCTGCCGCGACAATGGTCAAACCGATTACAGCCTGACTTACCCCCAGGTATGTGGCCAGCTTGACAGTTCCATTCACCAGAAAATTAGAACCGGCAATAAGCATACCTAATCCACCAACTACAAACAGGAGATCCAGAAGAAGGGATTTACCGGTCTTGGCAGGTATGTCTGCGGATGCGGCTTCTTTTCTGGAAAGATGAACTGAAAGAATCATGTATGCTATAATACCAGCAGCTAAAATTGCTGCTTCAGGTCTGGTGATCATCCTATCCCTGAGAAACAGGACCAGTAATAATGACACTGCTATCATTATCGGGGTATCAGTCCTTAAAATCTGATCCTTGACTTTCAAAGGTCTCACCAAAGCTGCAAAACCCAGTATGACCGCTATGTTGAATATGTTGGAACCGACCACATTCCCCACTGCTATATCTCCGAAACCGTTGAAGGCTGCCTTGATACTGACAACAAGCTCCGGGGAACTTGTCCCGAAAGCTACAATTGTCAATCCTACCATCAGTGGAGTCATCCCAAATCTCAATGCCAGCGAAGCACTGCCCCGCACAAGACCTTCTGCCCCAAAATAAAGTAACACCAGACCCGCTAAAATCATGGT
>DAOTAZ010000053.1:0-13701 GCA_035382965.1 Chitinispirillaceae bacterium
ATAATCCATACACCAACTATTCTGAGGTTTACACAAATTTTTCAGCACTCTCTCCCCTACCGTAAAATAAAACGCAGCACCCGAACCTCTGCCCTCTGATTCCACCCAGATTCTGCCGTGATGATGTTCCACTATTCTTTTTACAATTGCAAGGCCTGTTCCCGTACCCTCAATTTCCGGGTGTAATTTCTCAAAAAGATCAAAAATTTTATGCTGGTACTGAGACTCAATACCAATACCGTTATCTTTGACATAGAGTATTATCTCTTCCCCATTTTTTATGGCTCCGATCTTTATTTCAGGATTGGGCTGGGAACCCATGAACTTGATCGCATTGTCGATCAGGTTCTGAAATACCTCTACCATTCCAGGAAAATCAACGGTTAATTGCATCTTCTCGCTTGAAATCTTAATTGTCACATTTTGGCGGTCTATCTTATCCTCTTCAAGTCTAAGCGCTTCATCTACGATATCTTTCAGCATAACCTTTACCAGGGGATTTCTCTTTCTTCCAGCCTTCATTAATTCCAGCAGATCATCAAAAAGATCGCTCATCTTGACCACTGCGTTTTCCATGTGGTTTAAATCATCCCTGATGCTCATTTGATTCTGCTCCTTAATATCCTGATGCAGGTATCCCAGGAAGGATTTTAAGGTAACCAGTGGTGTTCTCAGCTCGTGAGAGAGAGTGTAAGCGAAACGTTCTGATTCCGCAAGACGAATGTTAAGCTCATTCGCAATACGGGTACGTTTGAGTGATAAAGCGGCCTGATTTACAACAGATTCGATCAGGCTTTTGTTTCGCAGAAAACCTCCGCGTACATGGGAAAGGATAGTGACTGTGCCCAGAAGATCATCCTCAACTGCACAGGCCATCGCAAAAACATCCCCAATATTCAGCTCACGCTCAATAGTATCACACAGAGACCTGGGAAGCTGCCTGAATGTAAGATCATAAAGACCTCCCTCCAGAAGATCAAGTTTCCCGGGAATCATCCGTCCCCGTGTAGCTTCTTTAAAGTTAAAGGCCAGCCCCTCAACATTCCGCCCCAGAATTCTCCTGAGAATCACCCTTTCATTATCTGTACAGCGAAATTCCCTAACTGTCAATGTACGGTTCCCGGGATCAAATTCATTGAATGCAATTATGGCATCTTTGGCAAGAGAATAGAGAAAATCAGCTATTAGTTTGAATTGATCAGACAGGGTCGATGATTCAAGCAGTTGAGTGGCAGTATTGGAGAGAAAACTTAAACCCTCAGCGTGTCTTTTCAATGATTCTTCAGCATTCAGCCGCCCGGTAATATCAGTTATCAATACTACAGCTCCCAGGGTTTCCTCCTCCCTGATAATTGGCCAGGCAGAATAATCGGCAGGAAAAAAGGTTCTATCCTTGCGAATACAAATATCCTCTTCTATTCGTATAGCACCTTTTTTATGCAGCACCTCAAGCAATTCGCAATTCTCCTGAGGATGGATGGTTTCATTTTTCCTGCATCGATTAATGATTTCATGAATCTTAGTGCCCAATACCTCTTCTTTTTGCCAGCCTGTCAGGACTGAGGCTTTCTGGTTGAAAAAGATGCATTTCCCATGCTCGTCAACAGCATAAATTCCCTCAACAGTTGACTTAAAAAGGAACTGAAGACAATCTTCCAAAAAGGGGGTACTCTTAGACATACATGTAAAAAACACAGGGCAAAAATTTGACCAACAGTGTTAGCAATTGAATTCTTTTAAAGTGGTAATTTATGGTGTGAATTAGAGTAGATTTTTGTTATTTTGCAGGCGGCATTTCGGTTTTGAATCTGATTGCGCCCCGATTAGAGGTTTATCAGGAAATAGGGTCATCCACAGGAGAAAAATAACGGCCCACTATCTCTGATGCCTCCTTCTGATCAGCACCGTTAATCCAGTGTACCTCAATTCCACGCCGCTGCATCCCCCTGAACCATGTTTCCTGGCGTTTTGCCAGTTGATGAATGCTGTGCCGTAACTGCTCAACTGCCTGAGTGTAGGAAACTTCGCCTTCAATATATCTGGCAAGATGCCCATACTCCATACCAAACAAAGAATATCTCTTCCGTGATATCCCTGACTCAAGTATTCTCCTGACCTCGTCAATCATACCCTCCTGAAGTCTCAATTCAAGTCTCAGGTCGATTCTTTTCCTGAGCTGTTCTCTGTCCCAGCGGGTGCAGATTACAAGAGGGTTAATCTTCTCTACAGGTCCGGTTTCATCTTTTTGAGGGTTTTCACGCCTGTAGCAGGCAATCTCCAGTGCCCGGATAATCCGTTTTTTACTGCTCAGATCGGTTCTGCTGTAAAGCTCAGGATCGATCTTCTCCAACTCCCTCCTGAGTTCCTCTTTTTCAAGTCCGTTTAAATTCTCCCTGAGCTCCTCATTTTCCGGTATGGCGGGGATCTGATAATTTTTCAGAACAGCCTCGATATATAACCCGCTTCCCCCGACAAGAAAGGGGACACGACCCCGGGATTTTATTTCTCTGTAAACCTGATAGAAATCCCTCTGGTAATCAAAAAGGGTGTAAACCGACTGAGGATCTGCGATATCGATCAGATGACAGGGGATTTTTCTTTCGTTGATAAAGTATTCATTAAGATCTTTGCCGGTTCCTATATCCATTCCCCTGTATACCTGCCTTGAATCTGCAGAGATAATCTCTCCATTGTACTGTGAGGCAAGATATACTCCGAGTCGTGTTTTACCGCTGGCGGTTGGCCCGCAGATAACAATCAGGTCCTTTATTTCCATTTCTTTTTCAGTCTTCACCTGAATTTTCTGATCTCTTGCTCAATATCTGCTATAACCATATAATTACGATATGCGTCTTAACTTGAAAATAACTGTCACCCTTATTGTTTCCTCGGTTTTAAGCTGCGTTGTCCCATCTGGAACGATAGAGCCTTTCACTGTGTCTCTGCCTGAAAATACATCCGATACAATTTCCCCGTTTCAGTCAGTTCCTCTCTGCTTCTCCAGGGCAATCAGTGATACCAGCCAGATTTCTTTCTATATCGAACCACTTTTCGAGCAGTACTATTACACAATCTCCACGACAAATGACACTGTTTTCATTGTACCTTCAGAACCATTTCCGGGTAATACCCGTTTTGTAATACGCGCTGATAAGAGGATTATGTCGGTTAATGATGAACCGCTCTCTGCAGATTCGGTGGTTTTCTTTACACATGCCTTCGAACGGGAACCCAATAACACCATTGAGACATCAGACCCCCTTCCCAGAAAAGTCTTCGGGACCCTCTCCTCGGCCAATGACACCGATTATTTCAGTATAAGAGATACCTCTGTAAGGAAATATTATATAGTCGCCAGCGGATCCCAGACCACTTTTGCTGTTCAGGACAGTCTCGGGAAAAGGACTCCTGAGCGCAGCTACAAAAGCAGAGATACAATCATCGTCTCGAATTCCTTCAAAGCACCTCTTTATCTGATGATTTTCTCCTACCGTAAATCGGTGGGGGGGTATTATGAAACAGGGCCGGTTTACTGATCAGCAGTGTTCTCCGTAATCACCTCTTGACTTCTCTTTTCGACTCTGTCTTTTTGTTACAGCAAATCTCTAAAGGATTCTTGTAAGTTTATTATTGACAACGCATTAAAAATAAGGTAACTTTTGGTACTGCTATCCGGGAGGTGGTTTGGGGAATAAAAAACCGGTTGTATCGGTTATCGGCAGGCCAAATGTGGGCAAATCGAGCCTGTTTAACAGAATAATCGGGAAGAGAGTTGCGGTTGTTGATGATATTGCCGGTGTCACACGGGATCGGCACTATTTCACCGCCAACTGGAACGGGCATGAGTTCATACTCATCGATACCGGAGGAATGCTGCCGAGCAGCCGTGAAAAGATGGCGGAGGCGATTCACGAGCAGGTGCATATTGCCGTAAAGGAATCAAACCTTGTCCTGTTCCTGGTTGATGCTAAAAGCGGCATAACCGACCTTGACATGCTGATTGCGAAGCAGTTAAGGAAGGATGCGTCTGAAAAGACTATCCTTGTTGTAAACAAAGCCGATTCCAGGAAAGTCGAATATGAGATTAACACTTACCGTGCACTTGGCATTGACAGCATCTACCCGGTTTCCGCGCTTCACGGCCTGGGTGTAGCGGATCTTCTTGATGTTGTAATCGAACGCATAAGCGGATCTCTTGCTCCTCCTGAGGAATCTCTGGAGCCTGTGTTGAGACTGGCCATAGTGGGGCGACCCAATGCCGGAAAATCATCTCTGGTAAACAAGCTCCTTGGAAAAAACAGAATGATAGTGCATCATGAACCCGGAACAACCAGGGATGCGATCGATACCGAGATGCTTTACAAAGATAAGAGAATCGTGCTGATAGATACTGCCGGGTTGCGCAAACGCTCTCATGTCAAGGAAGACATGGAATACTATTCCAATCTCAGAGCGATTCAGAGTATCGAGCGATGTGATATCTGTGTTCTTGTCGTGGATGTAAAAAACAGGATCGGCGTACAGGATCTTCGGATTGTCAAAAAGATCCAGGAGATGCGTAAAGGGATGCTTCTGGCCTGGAACAAATGGGATATTGTGGAAAAGGACCACAAGACTTTTGATCAACTGGTTGCAGCCACACGCGAAGAGTTTATGGAACTGCGTTACATTCCTATGGTTTCTATTTCGGCTCTTACTGGTCAGAGAGTTACAACAGTAATAGATACTGCTTTGGAGATAAAAGAGCGACTTAAAACCAGGGTTCCATCTGCGGAATTTGAGAATAGAGTTTTCAGTTGGGTCAGATCCCACCCTCATCCTGCAATTCCTGAAAATCCGGTAAGATTTCTCGGTGCAAAGCAGGTAGACGCGCCTTATCCGGTCTTTAAGTTTTTTGTCACAAATCCAAAGCAGATTTCTCCGGCTTATATCCGCTATTTGTCCAACAAGATCTACGAAACATATAATTTTGAAGGTTGCCCTTTGACACTGGAGTTCCGTCCCATAGCCAAGGCGAAACATCGGGGCAGTGCAGGGCAGTCCGAAAACCGGGAGGAAGTGTGAAAATAGGCATTCTTGGTGCGGGGAGCTGGGCTATCGCTTTATCGGTTCTCCTCCATAAACGCGGTCATCAGATTGTGATGTGGGAGTTTAATCCCTCTGATGCTGAGATGCTCAGGGTTAAAAGGGAGCATTCTTTGAAGCTTCCTGGAATACATATTCCGGAATCTATTGAAATTGTAAATGATGTCCGTCTTGCGATTGAGCCTTCGGAGTATATAGTCTGTGCGGTTCCGTCACAGACTATGCGTTCAACGATGAAGTGTGTGGCAAAATCGGTTGAAAAAGCTTATGTTGATAAGATACAGGGATGGGTTGTGGTGGCCAAGGGGATAGAGAATGACACTCTGAAGCTCATGACAGATGTAATAATGGATGAAATCCCCGGGTTGTCAACTGATAAACTGGCAGCTCTCTCCGGGCCTTCACACGCGGAAGAGGTCTCAAGAGATATTCCCACCACTGTGGTGGCTGCATCTGAAAATCTGAAACTTGCTGAAATTATCCAGGAAGCCTTTTCAACAGAGGTTTTCCGTATATATACAAATTCCGATATGCGGGGAGTGGAGCTTGCCGGAAGTGTAAAGAATGTAATTGCCCTAGCAGCAGGAATCTGTGACGGGCTCGGACTTGGGGACAATACCAAGGGCGCGCTTATGACAAGAGGAATAGCGGAGATGATGAGGCTGGGAAAAAAGATGGGGGCACAGAGTTCCACCTTTTCCGGACTGGCTGGTATCGGTGACCTGATAACGACTTGTATAAGTAAACATAGCCGGAACAGAAAAATGGGTGAGCTTATAGCATCCGGCCTCAATCTCCAGCAGGCCCTTGACAATATGACCATGGTTGCCGAAGGTGTTCAGACAACAAAATCTGTATATGATCTGTCCAGAAGACTCGATATTGAGATGCCAATAACTCGTGAAGTATACAAGACGCTTTTCGAGAATAAAAGCGCCAGGCTTGCAGTACGGGATCTGATGCTGCGGGAATCCAAGCCTGAATGGTGGTAAATATAACCGGTTACTCTTAAGAGGTATTTTATGGTCAATATCAAAAAGGCATACTATTCAATCAGTGAAGTCTGCAGTCTGACCGGCCTCGAACCGCATGTTCTGCGGTACTGGGAGAGTGAGTTTTCCCAATTGCGTCCAAAAAAGAATCGCGCGGGTAACAGAGCGTACAGGCAGAAAGATATAGATTTAGTAAACTATATCAAATTTCTGCTTTACGAAGAAAAATTTACCATCCCCGGAGCCAAGAAAAAGCTCTCTGAGATAAAGGAAATTCCCGAGACCGGGCAGATGAAACCCGATCTTCAACTGGCTCTGGATATTCCTGAGGAAAAACCATCCCAGCCCTCCTCTCAAAATGCGGCTGAAAACCAGAAAGAGTATATCGATGAAATCAGAAAAGAACTCACCGATATTCTCTCCATTTTGAAGGAATAAAGAGCAGGGCTTACATCTCTCTTCAACTCGGAATCGGCATCGGTATCGGAATCGGTATCTAAACCTTCTTCCGTAATTCAAATCAAAGTAATCACATCTTAAGTCATATTAATCAGTGGTCCTCTTTTTGGACAGCACTGGCCGCAGCGCATCGATAACCGACGACACCGAAGTGTAAGAGTCAATTGAGTAGTACTGATACCATCCGCAATTTCTTTCGCACTCACGCATCACCTGTCTTGCCTGCTTTGCCTCCTCTGAACGAAGCCATTCGCAGAGATCCACAGTTTTCAGGTCCGGTCCTTTTTTGCCGAGGATATGGCAGGGATAATACAGGAATCCGTCAGGAGAGATTATCACCGATGCTGTAGAGCATTTTTGCTTTCTGTAAGCGCTGAAATAGCCCTGAGGTGTATGAATCGTATTGGGATAGGTCTTTCTCAGATAAAGCAGCTTTTTTTCCAGTTGATCAAGATCAGGAAAGCAGTTTTCTGTTTTGTCCATGTGTGCCGCAGGGATCACGACTATGTTTGCACCCTGCTCATGACAGAGTCTCACTTTTTCATCCAGTGCCTCCACAGTATCTCTGGTCACAACTGTCTGTACCGATACCTGGAGCGGAAGCCTGGAGAGTTCAGGCAGAAGCTTGAACATTTCCAGGTTGTCGTGCCCCTCATCGATCGAGACATGAAGGAAATCTATATACTTTGCATACTCATCCAGAGGATACGATGTGAGATTTTTTACACTTGTAGTAAACAGGAGATAAAACCTGCAGCTTCGGGCAAACCGGAGCAGCTCCCCGATATCTTCCCGAAGCAAAGGCTCACCACCCTCAAAGCTTACCATCAGTACCGGTGAACAGGAGAGGTTTTTGAGGATAGCCTTGACCTCCTCAGTGGAGAGATCCTTCACAGGATCTTTTTTTACGTTGCAGAATGGACAGCCGAAATGACAGCGTGATGTCAGCTTGAAAGATGCGTAAAAAGGATAAACCGGTTCCCGTATTATGGAATTGTATAGGATCCCTTTGAGAGTCGGCAGATAATTCTGAAGAGGCATTATTCTCATATATTCACTCCGGTATGGAATAGAGAAATATAGTTTCAGCGGCCATTTATATTTTAGTAGTAGGTGCATTTTCCCAATCGGGGTCGGAATCGGTATCGAAACCAATGACATTGTACCGGTATGATATTATCGATACCCGATAAACACTGACAAACAGGTAAAACATGAAAAACTGGATAACCGTATCAGCAACAGTGGTTTTCTGTGTGATGATCACAAGTGCCGGCCCGCTTGACCGGGTAACAATGTCCTATGAACAGAAGATATTCGTGTCTGGAATCAACGCTGCCTGGAAAAATTTCGGAGGCGATGTGGGCAAGTATCCTCTTGATTCGCTCTGGTTTGAGGAAATGATTCAGGGTGTGGCGGATTCAGGGGGAAATGCGGTACGATGGTGGCTGTTTACAGACTGTTCAAATGATCCTCTCATAGATCCGGTTACAAAGCTTACTACAGGACTTGGTGAATCTACAGTGGCTAATATCAGAAAGGTGCTGGACATGGGATACTCACGCGGAGTAAGCATCGATCTGTGTCTGCTGTCTTTTGACATGATGAAAACCGGAAAGACGGGTGTTGATATCGAGGCGAACAAGAAAATCCTGCAGACCGATGAGGGACGCAAGGCATTTATTGACAATGCTGTGGTTCCACTGGTGAGGGCTATCGGACACCATCCTGCAATTCTATGCTGGGAGATTTTCAATGAACCGGAGGGGATGGTGAAGTCGATTGCGGGTGACTGGGGAAGTATGGCCTCAGGAATCGAGATCACCGATGTGCAGAAAACAGTAAACCAGGTGACCGGGGCTATTCACCGGGCAGTTCCGGGAGTGCCGGTAAGCAACGGATGCTGGGCCTTTATCGCAGGGTCAAATACCATCGAGGGAGACCACAACTACTACACAGATTCTGCGCTTGTAAGTGTTGGCGGTGATCCGGATGGAACGCTGGACTTCTATATGGTTCATTACTATGAGTGGGCCGGGACCAAACGATCCCCCTTCCACCATCCTGCCTCCTACTGGGGACTCGACAAGCCTCTTGTCATCGCAGAATTTCCTGCAAAGGGCCTTTCTGATTCTTTAGGCGGACTGACGCCCGCGCAGTGCTGGAACTATCTGATGGAAAACGGGTATGCAGGCGCGATGGGCTGGACATATACAGCGCATGATGGTTTTGGGGGGCTGCCTGAGGCGGGGCAGGGGATGCGGGCACTTAAGACATCCGCATCATCAGATGTAACACTGGATTTCCCTCCGGTAGCCGGGGATGACTGGTATGCTGATACCACCGGTAAAACCCTGACTGTTGCGGCTCCTGGTGTGCTTGCAAATGATAGAGATCCTACACCCGGGCAGACCTTGTCTGCATCGCTTATAACACCGGTATCCCATGGCACAGTTGCCCTCAATTCAGACGGATCGTTTACTTATACACCCGCAGCGGGGTGGGCAGGTACCGATCGTTTTGTGTATGCCTTAAGGAGTGGCGATGCATCGGATACAGCCACGGCTGTGATCAGGATGCTTGATCCTTCCAAAGGGGTATTTTTTGCGCCTCCCAGAGCAAGTCAGTGGCAGATCTATGCCGGGTGGGGGACTTTTTCTGTTGCAGACCTTCAGACTGGAATGGGGATGAATCATTCTCAGTGGGGAAGTGCCTCGACATGGATAGTCGGCGGCGGAGTTCCGGTTACCTTGACCGCGGAAGAACAGACTGTGTCTGTCCAGGTGCTCAATGATCCCTCTTCACAGTGGGCCGTGCTCAGGTTTCATTTGACAACGCAGGCCGCGGTGGGTAATTACGGACCGACTGACACCACAGTGAACATCATAGAGCTTACCCCAAAAGGAACCGGTAAGGACGGGTTTACTGAATACCGCGGAACTTTTACCCCCGGATCAGCGGGAACTTTCCTTCCTTCATTGCAGTTTATCTGGGATGACAGTGACGGGAACGGTCCCAACTACAATCATCAGAGTGTGATCCGTGATCTGGAGATCTTTCCATCCAGTGATTTTGTAGCGAACAGAAGTGCCGGAGGAGATTTACGGGCCAGAGTACCCGGTATTAAATGGAAAGTATCCGGACAGATTGTCTCTATTGCCTCACCCGGAGAGATGGTTTATGTGGATGTGACAGATCTGCGGGGCCGATTGATACAAAGAGTGGCAGATAAAGATAAGGTGCAGTGGAAACCTGCTAAAAGTGCCGGGATGGTTGTATTATGGGTAAAGGCAGGGGGTAACAGGTGTTCTTTTGTGGTACCGGCCTCGGGGAGATGAGGGGAACGACAGTACGAGTGTACGAGAGTACGAGGGTACGACAGAACGACAGAACGACAGAACGACAACACGACAACACGATCACACGATCACACGATCACACGACTGCACTTCAAGGCATGTAAAGCCTGATAAATCGGAGCAAATAGAAAACGATTAGATTTCATTTTCCTGCAAGCCCGGTTTACCGGACTTTGTTTGGCTAGAGGCGGCATTAATACCGCCTCTTTCGTTTGCACATCGTTCACCTGTTTTTTGATAATCTTCTTATTTGCGATTACCAGTACAAGGACCGAAATGGAATTCCGGTATACAATCATCGTTTCTTCTTCTACCAGTAAAGATTGAGAAGCAAGCTAATCCTGCGCGACTTGTAACAGTTTTCCGCAGGATACTGCACTGTGTCAACACAGAGGGGCTGGAGCGGGGGGGAGACTTCACCCATCTTATCTCTTAAATGCAGTAATTTACGCTCTGCAAATGGCACTTGTATTGGCGAATACGATTCACCAAGAACGATAAAGTTCAACAAATTTTGATTCAGGAGCAGGTGTTTCAGAATTTTCAGGAGAGAAAATTGGATGAAAAAAAGCCAATACCGATTCCGATACCGATACCGCCCCCGATCTGAAGAACATACATTAGTGCCTTTAAATAATATGTACCATCTAAATTTATAGAGGTGAATATGTACTTATATGGAAAGCATTGAGCCGGTCCATTCTCTTCAGTTGCAATATATCCTCTATTCCTGAATTATAAATGAGGAACTGTACCGGTGCAGAGAAGACATGATAGTCGCGGTGTATGTTCCGGCCGGAAGCCGCATACCTGCAACAGATGCTTCTCCACTAGTCAAACTGATTCTTTTGTCGAAAACCTTTCTTCCTGAGATATTACTGATAATCACCCTGATATCTGAATTGGCAGACAGGTTTGGAACCGTAATTCTCAGAAAATGCTTTGAGTCGTAATGAACAGACAGTCTTTCCTGGATCTTTGTTCCCGGAGTATGATTTGTCCTGACAGCAGTTCTGCATTCATCAAAGAAATCAAAGATGTCCGGAAGCACAAGCGGCACCATTCCACCATGATCTGCGTTTACTTCTTTGTATTTCAGTTTGAACCCGCGTGAATTCATCCAGTCCCTGACTGCTCTGCTTCCCTCTAACGATGGAGTCTGTATGCCTTCTGTCACAAAGAACTGCATTTGATAAAGGCTGTCCCAGGGATAACCGGTTTTCTGAACAAATGGACCGGACATCGGTGCCAGTGTCCGGAAGTATTTGCGGTACTTTGCACCGATATACCAGGTTCCACCGCTTCCCATTGAATGACCCATGAGAAAAATTGATGAACTGTCAATCGGATATTCATGTAAAATCAACTCAAGAACGTTGATTACATCTTTCTCACTGAGTTCGTTAGTTCTCTCGCTCTCCGTAGTAACCTGAGACATGAGTTCCGCGGCGCCGCTTTCATTTCCAAACTGAGCAGAAAGACGCAAAAAATTACCGAATGCACCTTTGTCACCCATCGGTGAAACAAGAATATACCCATGCTGGTCGGCAAGCTTGACCATCTGCTTGTTGTTCTGATCCAGATATGTGCTTTCATTACATCCGCCGCCATGAAGAAACATCACCAGAGGCAGTTTCGATTTTCCATCCCAGTTCTGAGGAACACATACCCTGAAGGGCTCATCCGCATTGGCTTCTGAGAAGCGGTAGGTTCTTTTTTGATCCCCTTTGGCCTGCCACTGGGGTGAGGATGGATTGATAAGAGACCTTGCAAGGCTTCTGGATTCTTCCGTCTGGACAACAGGGTCAATATATGTCCCGAAAGAGATAATCCGCTGATTTGCAAATACAAAGCTGCCTGAAATAACGGCGGTCAGTGCAAATGTCGCAATGAGCCGGATGATTCTGTAGGGTTGCATGTTCAACCTGTGTTTTAAAGAACTTTTCAAGTGTCAGTGATACAGAAAAAACTCAAACTCTGTCCGGAAGACAGAATTTGAGTTATAAAAGAGAGAGAGAGGGTAACAGGAAATGCTTAAGGAATATTTGCCGATTTAAATTCCCACTTGCTGTCATTACAATAGCTGCAGTTGGTGGTAAGGAATTGCTTTCCTGTTGCACCAGTGTCTCCCTTCATCCACCAGTTCAGCCAGGCCAGTGTTATCTTTGTAAAGTGTCCTCCATTGGCATTCCACAAATCACCGCCATGATGCATTTCTCTATGGCTGAAGAACATAACTGGATTCCCCGTAAGGGAGATACCATTGAAATCTCCCAAGCCGTTTTCGTATGCTTTATATTCATCCAGATGACCCTCAAGGATCAATACCGGCGTATGTACGCTGTTCCACAGTGGCCAGTTATCACCAAAAGAACCGCTGCTGCTGAGCGCCCAGGTTGTTGTACGGGGATCGTGCGCTATACCCATCGACAAAAGACCACCGCAGGAAAAACCATTTCCTGCGACCTTGGTGGTATCGATACTCTGGTAGTAAGGGCTGCAGGGTTTGCGGTTTTCAGCTATAATCCAGTTCATGTATGCAATAAATGGCTTTCCCATCTCTACTACGTTATTCGCATTCATCGGGCGGGATGCATCATTATTTGGTGTACCATCTGAGATGACAAAGTATCCATGAGAAGCGATTTCTCCCAGAGCTGCAGTATTTGATAATCCATTTCTGGAGCAGGCTCCATTCGCCCACAGATAGATGGGGTATTTTTTCCCATACCCCAGATCCTCAGGTCTGTAAATTGTGCCTTCATTAATTCCATTAGCGGAATTCGTTTCCACAACCACTTTGTGAGGACCGCTTCCTGAAACCTTGACATTTACGGTATTTGACTGGGTACATTGATAGTTGGTTTCAGTTTCCAATGTGATGTTAAAAGTTCCGGTATAGGCAGAAACAGGTACTTTGGCTGTTTTGTACCCCAATGCCCAGGCTTGCAGCGTATCACTCTCATCAAGAAGTTTTGCTGTTGTGACAGGATGCTTTGAAAGAAGGGAAACGGAGTTGTACTTTTTATAAGGTAAATAACGGAAACTTGCGGTCTGATTTCCTATGGAAACACGGACAATCATCATGTTTTCGGCAAAGGATAGCTCAGTGAGTGCAAAATTGTATTCCCCCGGAGAAGCATAATTCCTGACTGTTTTGCTGAGCTGCTTTCCCTGCATATTAAAAAGTTCGGTTACCACTGCTGCCGGATTATCCAGTTTTACAGCAATGATACCTTTCTTAAGGTATACAGTTTCTTTTCCGAAATGCTTGACTGCGGAATTTACACTTGTAAATACTCCCTTAAGGGAGTATAACCCGTTTTCATTGGTTGTGTCTTTCAGGTCTTTTGATTTGAGCGTGACGATTGCACCGTGGATAGCTTTACCGCTCTGGTTAGAGACTTTACCGTTTATGTCTATCGTTTGTGCCTGCAGACAGACTGTGAGTACACCAAGAATCAATAGAATTTTTTTTGCTCGGCGCATGGAGCCCCCCCCCTGTTAAGCCGGTGTGAAAATTGTATTTAATGAACTAAAACAAGCCTTATCGAGTCACTCAATCCAAAAACTCTCCAATATTTATTGCATTTTCATGTATCTTTAAACCGAAAAATGGCTGTATTGAGTGGATTTTTATCTAATATAAAGGCTTGTATACCTGAAAACCTGTTGTTTATGAGGTTTATTGGAAAACCTGTTGAACTATAGTTCAACACCTCACAGATGTAAGAGAATTTCACGCGGAGCACACCGCATTAATGCAGGCATTTCGATGTGGAACGGGTCAGAGTGGCTGCCGTCAG
>DAOTAZ010000054.1:0-13560 GCA_035382965.1 Chitinispirillaceae bacterium
ATGATAACTGGGTTTCCTATAAATTCAACCTGTCAGTCGCTACAAGTAAAATTGTTATCCGGACTTTGGCAAAAGCAGGAGACGGCAATATAGAGGTTTATGTGGATAATACAAAAGCAGGTGAGATTTCCGTACAGAAAAGTACCACCTGGACCTCGATTGTCACCAATATAAATGTCCCTGCCGGACAACATACAGTAAAACTCCGGTTTGTGAACACAACCGGCTCCGGTTACATGATCGAATGGATCGAACTCACAAATGTCATAACCGCTATCGACAACGCACTCCCGCAGTACAGAATAAATAACGCTGATCCAGAGATAGTGGTTAACAAAAGGGGATTCAGGATAGATTTCCCTCACAGCCACGGATTCACGGCTTATTCCATCATTGGAGCCAACGGCCGGGTAATTAGAAGCGGTTCAATCAATCAGGGAAAATCGGAATTGAACATCAGCGGTCTGCCGGGCGGAATGTGGCTTATAAGGCTTGATAACCTCAACGGAGCAAAATTATTTAAAACGGTTGTAAGCGGAAAATAATCCTGAATTCGCTTCGGTGTGCACCTGTACACCGAGGCGTGTAACTCATACAGAAGGGCATCACAATGAAAAAATTGATCCTATTAGCGTTAGCACTCTCACTCGTCTCCCAGGTCTGGGCTCAGAATTACAACCAGCTTCATGACATGCTCATCAAGTTTTACTGCTACCAGAGGGCTGGTCTCGCCAGTGGTTCGGCAGGCAACTGTAACCCGGGTTATGCCAATGCCTGGCATGGCGGAGATAACTATAATGGTAATAAGCTCGATGGAGGATGGTACGATGCAGGTGATTATATCAAATTCGGAATGCCTCTGGGCTACACTGTTTACTGCCTCCTGAAGGGCTACGATGTTTTCCCCAGTGCATATACCGTATCAAACGGCATCCCCAATATCCTCACTGAGGTAAAATTTGCCACAGATTATCTGACCAAAGCTGTAATTAATGACAATACGATCGTTCTGGATGTAGGACAAGCAGCAGATGAGCATGAGACCTGGGGTGTGAAATATGAGAGTGGACGCAGTGGAAATCAGATCCTCCTCTGCAGCGGCGCCGACATTCCGGCAACATACGCCGCCTGTCTTGCCCTGATGTCCACTTTATACCGCAAGTTCGATAAAAGCTATGCAGATCTGTGCCTCGCTAAGGCAAAAGTGGCATTCGAATTTGCAAGGAAAAAAATTGAGGCAGGCGGGGATAATAACCTCTATTGTAGCGCTCAGCAGAAACATGGTAAATATCTCTACTATTATCCTGATGTGGAGGGCAAATTACAGAGGCAGATAAATGACAAGATGGTTGCAGCCGGAGTTGAATTATACCGTGCAACCAACGATGAGAATCCGATTTACAAAACCTGGGCAAAAAAATCGATCACAAGCCCTTATAGCATCATGGGTTATGCTTACATAGGACCATTGGCAGCTTTTGAGGTCTGGCGCCAGGGTCTGGGAGGGTCTTCTGCTCTAACCAGTAATGTCTCATTCATAGAGACCAAAATACAAACCACGGGCGTTTTCAAGGACATCTTCAAGAACAGTGGATGGGGAACTGCCCGTGAAGCCGGATCTGCTGCTTTTGAATATGCACTAGCTTACATTGTTAGCAATTCTGATGACACACGGGCACTCTATTCTAAGCGCATTAAAAACCACGTTGACTGGGTTGCAGGTTACTTCGGCGACCCTAAGAGATCTTATGTAATCGGTTTTAACAACTCTCCGGCAAATTATATCCATTATAGAACCACCAGATCCGGGCCTCAAGGCGGACTTGTCAGCGGACCGGATGACAACGGTAACTGGAGCAATGATGGTACACCGGAACACTGTGAAGTGGCAATCGATTATAATGCAGGTATCACAGGCGCGGTTGCATTCTTAAAGGCCATAAATGATCCAGGAACTGATGTAAAGGTCAACCAGGCCTTCAGTGCAACCAACAAGGAGGGGGTAAACTTCTCCTCGCAGAAAGTAAAGTTTACCGCGGGTTTTTCAAAGTCGGTTGCCTGGACTGTTAAGATCAGCGGTGCTTATGGATCAAAAACCTTTACCGGAACCGGAACAAGTATCAGTCAAGAGTGGGATGGAAGTGCGGATAATGGATTCTTTTTAAGCGGGGAAACTGTTGCTGCCAATCTCAGTATCGAGGGTAATATTGTTGCCTATGATATTGTCAAAGCTAAAGGGATAAATATCATCATCGAGGCTGCCAAAAAACCTGCAACAAGCACTGGTGATGTTCTGGTGGATAATTTTGATGACAAAGATTCGACTCACCAGATAAACGGTAACAAATGGGTGGCTTTTGGCACTGGAACAAGTGTAATGTCGATAGTAACTGATGAAGGTTCAGGTGCTTTAAGGGTCACCTGTAATGTTGCCTCCCAGAGCAATTCAATCTATGCAGGTGTAAAAGCAACCCTCAATGGTGGCAGTCCGATTTCAATTGGTCCTGCAAAAGCCATCGCTTTTGATATGAAATCAAACAAAGAAGCAACTGTCTATGTTGAACTCGAACAGGCAAATATCACAGATGGTGCTTACTACAGCACAGTTGTCCCTGTTATGAAGGTAAGAAACACATATCGGCTCAATATTGCTGATTTCACTCAACCCTCATGGAAAACTGCATCAGTTCCACTTGATCTCAACAACATTACCGCTCTACGGTTTACTGTTTACGATTCGATAGGTTTCGCGCAGCTAACACTTGACAATGTTTTCGTGGATCAGATGCAGGTAGTCGTCTCATCCAGATACAAAATGCCGGAAATGATCCTTCAGAGCTATCTGAAGCCCTTAATATCCAATGGATCACTGACTTACAAATTACCGGAATACTCCGGAAGCCGTCTCGATGTAGCCATTTTCGATATGAAAGGGAAACTTGTCCTGAAACAGGGATTAAACGGAAAGAATAATGGGATGGCCTCTGTCTCTCTTTCCAGGCTTCCTTCCGGGATGTATACTGCTGTTCATTATATTGATGGCAAAGCAAGCGGCAGTAAAATTAATTTTATAAATGCCAGATAATTAAAAAAGACCGCTCAGGAGAAATCCTGAGCGGTTTTCTTTGATCAGTCTATAAGAATAAACAGACTGTTTAATTATAGAGAAAAACTTTAAATCGTTTGTAGTTGCTTCAGAATCAATTTTTGTGTAAATTTCTTGATACAGGGATTACAGAGGAATATAATTTATCTTTACAGAATTCCTGTCTATCCTGATAATTATCCCATATTCTTCCTGAAATTGGCAGAATATGGTTAGTGCTTATAAATCTTTTGAAGGGGTGTACCATATGTCTATCTTTCGTACCATTATCGCTGTTTGCCTTTTTTCCGCAGCGGCATTTGCTCAGGACGATGTCAATCTGAGTGCTCCGGCATTTCTTGATGATTTCAATGATGCTTATGGTGGAGCTCCTCACCAGAATACTCTGGGTGAGGTATATGGTTGTGTTACAGAAGGTGCTGCTTACCTGGGAGGAGGATACTGGTATACGTTTGATGATAAAAGCGGTTCAACAGTGAAAAATGCCGCTGGAGAAAGAATTGTTGCTAAAGATAATGAAATAACCATGGTCCCTGACAGTTTTATGCATGTTCTCATCTCAACATCTACCAGTTCATTGGATTATCCTTATGCCGCAGTTGGATGCAATCTCGTCGGTGAAGGAGAGAAATATCTCGATTTCAGCAAAATGACTGCAGTGAAATTGAAGGTAAAAGGAAGTGGAACTGTAAGAATGCAATTTGATACTAAAGACTTTGCTGATGGAGGATATGATTGGGGCCAATACGGGTATTCAATCAAACTCACCGCAGATTGGACCACTGTGAATATTCCAGTTGATGATCTTCTTCCTGAAGCCTATTCCGAAATGGACAAAGCAGGATGGACATGGAGCCACGGAGCTTCTGCTGTTAACAAAATGGCTTTTCAGGTTAAATCTGGTGATGCCGATTTTTCTGTTGACGACATCGAGCTTGTTGGTTTAACCTACGGGGATCTGTTCTCGTCAAGCAGCGTTAATCGCGCCAAATCTTTCAGAGTTGCAACTGTATTCTCAGTAAATCCATCTACAATATCCTTTAATCTGCCGCAGAAACAAAGCGTTACCCTTTCCATTCACGATATGCTGGGAAACAAGGTGCGTTCCCTTTACAATGGTACCACTTCTGCAAAGACAATCAACTGGAACAGCAGCAGCCTTCCCAACGGACGTTATCTGGTAGTGCTTGACAGTAAGGAAGGACGGCTTTCTCAGCCACTTAATATTACAAAGTAACTTATAAACAGGTTTTATTTGGAGAGGCCGCCGGAGTTAACGGCGGCCTTTTTTATTGCTGCCGGGAGCCGGAAAAGCCCTGAACCCAATAATGCAGGGGACACTTTAAGACACATCTCATACTGGGTTGAATGCTGGAAGAAAACCTTCCGCTCAACTTTACGTTCTCATGTAAAATAATCGGTGGCTTATAATTGACTGAGGTATTCTTTGAATGTATCCAGAAGTTTGGATTCGGGTACTTTAATTGCCGGTTTTCCCTTTACAAAGATCAATCCCTCACCTTTTCCTCCGGCAATTCCTATATCAGCATCCCTGGCCTCCCCCGGCCCGTTCACCACACATCCCATAACCGCTACCTTCAGGGGCTTTTCTATGCCAGAGACAATCTCCTCCACCTGTGCCGCCAGTGATTCAAGGTCAATCTGCGTTCGCCCACAGGTAGGGCAGGCAATTACTACCGGACCCTGGGCTAATCCCAGTGATATAAGAATCTCTTTGGCAACACCTATCTCTTTTACCGGATCACCTGCAAGTGACACTCTTATGGTGTCCCCTATGCCTTCTGCCAGCAAAGTCCCTATACCAACAGCGGATCTGATTGAACCACTTCTTAGGGTCCCCGATTCTGTAATTCCGATATGCTGGGGTACATCGGTGTTCTGCGACAGGAGACGGCAAGCCTTTATCGTGGTCAACACATCGCTGGCCTTGATCGACAGGATTATATCCCCGAATCCCAGCTTATCCATGGTGGCGATATACCCCTGAGCACTCTCCACAAGAGCCTCAGGCTCTGGCCCGCCATACTTTTCCAGCAGTCTTTTTTCCAGAGATCCTGAATTTACACCGATCCGCACCGGAACGCTGGCGCTTTTAGCAGCATCTATAACCATTTTTACTCTTTCCGGGGAACCAATATTACCGGGATTGATCCTGATCTTGTCTGCACCAGCCTCGATTGCGGCAATAGCCAGCCGATAATCAAAGTGGATATCGGCTACAAGCGGTACATCGGTCTGGCTTCTTACCACCTTGAAAGAAGCGACAGCATTCTGGTCAGGAACAGCGATCCGTACTATACGGCATCCCGCTTGTGTCAATCGATCGATCTGGGCAAGGGTTCCATCAATATCTGAGGGTTTTGTGTTGGTCATCGACTGGATCACAATCGGAGCACCTCCTCCGATCGTAACCCCCCTTACATTGATTTTCCTGGTTAATTTTCTGGAAATACTCTGCATGGAAATCTCAATTTAACTTCGTAGCCAGCGTTACATCCTGACCACTTACACCTGTAACAGTCAGACTTCCGCCACTTTCTTTAAGCTTGAAACCATCCACTTTCGAACAAAAACCGTCTGTGTTTCCTTTATATTGTACATCAATCACCAGAACTGCAGCTTCTCCATTCCAGTTTCTCTCCCTGACAGTGCTTACCCCTGCCAGGGTCTTCAAAGAGTTAATGACTGCTGTTTTATGCTTGAATGCTGAGACTCCGTTTATAGTCACACTGATCGGGACTCCTTTATTAAGCTGATTCTGCCAGTCTTTGATTATGGCATCAAGGAGCTTACCGGCTGCTGTCCGGGCTGCTTTATCGATGGCCTGATTACCGGCAGTATTAGGGCTCACATGCACCTTTGCAGCATGTGCACTTTCCGACCCTATAATCCGACCTGTTGTACAATTAACAGCTCTAAGTGTTATATCAGCCTGAACAGAAATCATCCCACCCAGATTTTTGGAAATCTCTTCAGCCTTGCGGCTCACCGCATTTCCGGTAATGATCACTTCAGCTCCATGCTGTAACCCAAGAGCAACCGCAGCCTTTGCATCACCTGCCAGCTCCGCCATCTTCTGTTTTGAACTTCTGATTTCGGCAACTATGTCAGGGTCTACCAGATCAAACTCGTATGGATCTTTGAGAAATTTCAGCACTGCACTCTCGGCAGACTGATTTGACGGCTCCTCATTTCCGATATTGTTTTCACTGATAATAACCATGACTCTCGGTTTTTCCATCGATTCGATCAGTATATGGAACGCAGCCAGATCATTGCGCATAGCACTTCTGGAAAGCTGTGCCTTTATCCTGATCTTCACCAGCCCATCTGCTGCTTTTGATTCCGAGATGATATCGTACTTTTTAACCGCACCAATGGTTTTGGTGACAATCATGTCCCTTTTGACCATAAAATTTTCGACTTCAGTCTGGGAAAGCAAGATTGTCCCTATCCCTTTTTCAATCGCATCCCGCTTCGCCGCCATCAATGCCTCATCACGATTCACACTCTCCCCGCTTCCCTCCACAATCAAATCCTCCTGCGCGAAAGCAGTGAGGATAACAGCGAAGGAAAACAATACAGCTATTTTTAAAAGACGCATACTGGCCTCCAGTGATTTCAATTTCAAAAATCAAAATACAATATGGAGAGAATCGGGGAGCATATTTGATCGTGCCAGTTCTTTCCATCGGGGTCGGTATCTGGATCGAAAAATTCTGCCTTTTACTTTTTTCAACTCTGAGTTTTCAAAAAAGACGATACCGATACCGGTTCCGACCCCGAATCGGAAACAGCTAATCGCTGTTACCACCAGATAATCCCGCGGCTTATTCGATTTTTACTGTCGTAGAGCACGACTGTATAATGTCCGGGTGAAAGCTTTCTTCCAATTGGAATCACAATCCGGCCCGAATTGTTGAAGGATATTGAATTTGAGGCCATAACACGTTTTCCAGCCACGTTGTACATCTCAATTCCTGAAACATCCCTGTTATCGATCTCAATAACCAGGTTTTTCACCACCTGTGATACTGACACCTGCCACAGTGGTTTTCTGGTCCTCACGTTATTGACAACAGGTGTTACAGCATAAAGGATGTCGTTTCCAGGGAGCATACCTTTTTTCAGTTTTAATTTGATATTATCGAGGTAAAGAGTTCCCCTCTGCCCAACCCCCTGAACCTGCCACTGTATCTTCTGAGTAACTTTAAGATCCATAATAGTAGTCGGTGACCAGGAAGGCGGTTTGAGATCTGTAAATCTTACCGTTTCCTCTTTCCAGTTTTTAGAAGCAGGTATTGTTTTGAGATTATAAGCGAAATTCCTGATGTTTGCTGTGCCGACCATAAAGAGAATATCACTGATTTCACCCTCTGTTTTATAGCTGAAAGAGACACTCTCAAACATGCTCAAGTCAACTGTTCCTGAATCAAGAATGGTTGTACCCACTCCGGCATACTGATCGATTTCAAACTGTATTTTGATTCCATGACCAGGATGCCCCACACCATCCAGAATAAGCAGTGCAGGATCCAAGGGAGTTACTGTGGAGCTTCCACTTGTAGATTTGTCATCAAAGAGGTACCATGATCCTCCAAGCGCATTAGCCCCATTGCCGTTTTCGAAATCATGGAGCAGTAGAGTACTTCCAGGTACAAAAGGAAGATCGGGAACACCGGTAATATCAAATGATGCGGACAGGAAAGGATCCGGGGTCAGAGAATCGACACCTGTGACATCAAGCTTGACATCGACTTTCTCCTTTTTATACCATCCTGCCCCGGTAAAAACCACCTGGATAGATTCTGTCATACCACTGAAAATCTCTGTTTTCCCCGACTCCCGCCCTTCAAAAGTCAATGTCCATGGGGCACTTCTGTCAAGACTGGCTGATACCTTGATCTGCTGTTGTGACCGTAGATCAACTGTCAAACTGCTGAGTTCAAGAGGGGAAACAATTGAAATAAGCCCGGAGAGAAGGAAATTGCAGGATGGGTCCTGCATGTCGCTTCTGATATCGGGAAACTGACCCGTAATTGCTGCAAATCCAAGCATTGTAACAGCCTGCCGAACCATCGAAACCTGTTCAGAATCGGTTGATCCGAAATAGAGCTGTGATGAAACAGAGTTCCCCATGATTTTCCCCAAAACACGGCTGTTAAGCCCTTTTGTGGAGTAATCAGTATTCTTGGATCCCAGTATCGCACATGACCAGAGAGCCGCCTCTGCACAAGTATTTGTGTTTTCACAATATTTGCCCTGGTCATCGTAGAGCCCCATCTGAAGAAGGATCATTCCGGGATTGGAATTGGAGTACTGCGTAAGAGTAAGTTTTGTATTTTCACAATAAGCGATTGCCCGTGGATCATTGAACCACAATGCATCCATTGCAATTCTCCAGTGAGCCATAATTCCCGCACTCTGCATCCCAAGGCCTCTATAAGGGTACTTTTTACCCAATGATGCCTGTCCACCGGTTGTATCTACCCAGTCTGCAGCCTGTCCTTTGTTGTAATGAGGCAGTTTTTGCAAAACAGTATAGCACTTTTCCACAACCGCACTAAAGTCCACTTCTTTCTGATAATTATCAAACACTTTCATCCAGGCCGTAGCAAAATAACCCGGATTGAGATTGCTTATTCCACTGCTGCTCCAGTTATCACCAGGTAAAAGATATCCCTCGTCAGAACACATATTTTGACGAATGGACTTGATAATCTCCAGTGCCCTGCTTTGATATGTGATCCCGTTTTGATTGTACTTTTTCCAGTATCCATACTTCTGAAGTTCATCGGCGAAAACAAGAGCAAGCCCGATATCCAGATCAGCATCGGTAGCAGCACCTTTTCCTGTACAACTATCATCCCAGGACCAGCAGAAATAAGACTTCTTTTCCTCGCTCCAAAGCAACTGATTTGTCGCCTCGAAGATCTGATTGAATGCAGCCTGGTCATCATTGAGAACGGCAAGAAGCATCCCGTAACCCTGTCCTTTTGATTGAGCCTCTGATGCCGATCCGCTGTTTTTAATCAGGCCGTTTGATGATATAAAGTTCTGTTTGAAATAAGTCCAGCCATTCTGAAGTTTTCCCCTGGCCAGATCAGAATCTGTTTGTAACAAGGTTTTCAAGTCTTCTGAGTAATACCCTGAAAAGTCGTGCCTGGCACTTTTCAGGTATGGAAGATTCCATCCTGCTGCATTCAGGGGTAAAAGAAAGGACAAATAAACCAGAACTAAACTGAATAATAATGGGGATTTCGGGTTCATCAATAATCTCTGTTAAGTTAACAGGAGAGCATTAACAGATTTAGTATCTATATAATGTATTAAGGTTCAGGGACTTAGCATAAAGTGAAGAGCAAAACAGTTTAGGAAAAAGAGCGGGAAAGGAATCCCCCTTTATCCCCCCTTAATAAGGGGGGCACTTCCAGCGGGGGCATTTTACCACACAAGGTGGGCACAGACGAGGACATTCAGAATTAGTTAAAAGGGAAGTATCACATTCTGCATCTCTTACTATGTCAATACCAAGGGATAGCTCAAGGCCAGAGTCCTCGAATAGTCTGTTTCTCCTGGGTATCAGTATTCTTCATTCTACTGTAACATTTTATGGCGGCATGTAATTTTCTATATATAATAAAGGTATAAACAATCCAGGAGAGTTGAGATGAAGTATTTATTATCCCTTTCTTTGTTGTTGACTACTGTTTTTTACGGGTCTGCAGGGGTTAAAGGGATTAGCCCCACAATAAAACTCAGACCGGTGAATATTAAAAATGTTTCCTATTCACCTACCGGAAAGTTTTTTGCGGTTCCCAATATGATTACCGCAGGAAGTGTGGGGATATTCACTGTAACCCAGACAGGCCAGATTGCTGCGGTTCCTTCCAGACTTTCAGAGCGTGATTTCACACGCTCTGCAGGGATTTTTTATTACCATGAAAAAAAGGATGACAGCAGAGTGATGGCATTTCTGCGTCTCCCTGAACTTCTTTCCGGCTATTCTGTGACTTTTCTCTCCAAAGGAGATACTCTGGCTGTTGCCGGAGGTGACAAAGTTCTTTTTTTCGAATCTGAAAACTGGAAACAGGTACGTTCTGTTACTATCACTCAGAATACCACCAGGGCAGTTTTTTCACCTGATGGAAACACAATGGCCGCTGTGGCTGACGGGAAAATATTTGTCCTTGACACCCGCACCTATTCCCTTCTTTACAAGTTAGCTCCCCCGAGAGGATCCCTGTTTGCAGACGTGGCCTTTTCCAACTCCGGATCTAAAATCGCGGCTTTTGAATATAAAAACCTTCTTCTCGATTATCAATCCAGTGTCCGTATCTTTGACAGCCGCACAGGTGTTCTTGACCGTGATCTTCCTTACTTCTCCGACAAACCCGGGACTGTTCCAGGAGCCCGTCTACCTCTCCTCTCCTTCTCCCCGGGAGACAGCGCAATAGCCGTTACAATAGAAAAAACATTCCTGGGCAAAGTATTGTTAATCAAAAGCAATGACGGGACACTGATAAAACAGTTTACCGGGTTCTGCCATGCATACTCTCCGGATGGAACACTGTTTGCCGCCGGCGGGAAAATTTACAATACGCAGACCTGGAAAGAACTTGGAAAATATGGAAACTCCGCTGTATGTGTCACATTTTCACCAACCGAAAGAGTGCTTGTAGTTATTACACCGGAAAACCTGAAAAGGTACAGGATCGAGGAATAAATTTACATTGAAATGTCTTGAACTATGATTAATCTGATTAAGAGATTGCTCCAATTCAAAAATCATGCGAATCAGACAAATCCAGTTCAGACATTTTTTTCTGAAGGAAAGGATCATTCAATTACCAGGCAGACAGTTAATTTACCTGATACACTTACTCTTCAATTTTTACCCACCCTCTCCGGTCTTATCGTATTTTTAATTTTATCCCTTTTTAGTCGTATTCAAAGTTCACGATTCTATCTCCAACGCCAGACCAGACCTTTAAAGAAAGGCTACTATGCATCCGGTTCTTTTTAAAGTGTTCTCTTTTCCCATCCATTCTTATGGTTTCATGCTTGCCTTGTCTTTTCTGCTTGGTATCTGGCTCTCAAGTTACAAGGCTAAAAAAGAAGGGCTTAACCCGGAAACTATCGCCGATATGGGATTCTGGATCATCCTTTCTGCCATAGTCGGTTCACGCCTATACTACGTTTTTCTGCATTTTGAAGAATTTAAAGGAAATTTGACATCCATTTTCAATCCCTTTCAAGACGGGTTCATAGGAATCGGCGGTCTGGTGATGTACGGTGGTTTTATAGGAGCAATTGTTGCCGGGATCCTTTATTTCAAGATTAAAAAGATACCCTTTCTTCCATATGCAGATATTTCTGCTCCAAGCGTGGGAATCGGAATTTTTCTCACCAGAATTGGCTGTTTCCTTAACGGTTGTTGCTACGGGGCATCAAATACCGGTTCACTTGGTGTAAGTTTCCCCCTTGAGAGTCCTGCCGGTGTTTACCAACACCACATACACGCATCAGGACTCCATGCCTCGCAGCTTTACGAATCGGCAGGAGGTCTATTAATCGCAATTATTCTCCTTCTTCTTTCCAGAAAAAAGCTCTTCACAGGGTTCCAATTCTATCTGTTAGGACTTTTCTACTCGGTTCTCCGTTTTGTTGTGGATTTCAGCCGTTTTTACGGTACAGATGAGAGGTTGGGACCTCTGAGCCACAACCAGGTTGTGTGTATCGTGCTTTTCATCCTTTTTTCATCATTGATACTGAAAAATTACCTCTTCAGAGATGAGCCAGAGGTAAAGACAGCAGACGCGGTCGGAACAGTACAGGAAAATTACGAAACAGAGGAGAAATTACCGGAAACTGTTTCAAAATAATCTTTTCAACCTTTTGTTAACCCACAGGGTTTCTTTCATTCACGAGTCAACTTTTTGATGACAAAATAGCATGTATAAAGAAATCCTCAATTCGATTCTCAGTCGTTTTGAGGACTTTATTTTTCCTCCTCTGTGTATAATATGCGATAAGCCCCGTCCTCTCCATAGCAAATGGCTTTGTGAGGGATGCCTGAATCATCTATTTGACAATAACAGAAAACGCAATCGTTGTCCCAGATGCTCCCAGAACAGAAATCTCAGGGATTGCGCCTGTGAACTGGTGTGGGATTACCCTTTCGAGAGTATCTATTCATTTCTTGATTACGATGATACTGTTCAGGAAATAATGCGTCATGTTAAATACAGCGGGAAAAAGAAACTAGCTTATTATATCGGGTCCCTCTTTTCAGGAACTGTTCCAGAGCCGGTTCTGGAGGGAGCAGATATCATTACAGCCATCCCGCTTCACTGGCTCCGCAGGAGAAAACGCGGGTACAATCAGGCTGAGTGGCTGGCAAGAGGGCTGATTTCAGGACTGGCAGCACAACAGCAACAGCGCAGTGGATACAGAACCGGGATCATTCCTCTTTTTGATATTCTTTACCGGAAAAAGCGCACCCGCACTCAGGTAAAGCTCGACAGATCTGAAAGGCAAAGCAATGTGAAAGGTGTTTTTTCAATTGTAAAAGGTAACGAGGAACAATTGATTGGAAAGACTGTAATTCTGGTTGATGATGTAATAACTACCGGAGCTACTACCGCATCATGCACCGAAACGCTGCTAGAGGCAGGATGTAAGGGGGTGAGGGTTGTCAGCCTGGCCAGAGATTGAATTCATATCCTCATCTCTATCTTTTCGGGGTCGGTACCGGTATCGGAATCGGCATCGAATTCCAATTTCGATTCCGACACTTTCCCTCCTCTGATTCCTGTAATTTCTTAAGAAAAATCAACCTCCACAGCATTTTTTGTATTTTTTACCGCTTCCACAGGGGCAGGGGTCATTACGGGAAATTTTAGCCTCAGTCCTGATAAAAGGCTTCGGTTTCTGAATCTCACTGTCCTCATAAAACCATTTCCCATCGACCTTTTTAAAAGTTGCTTTTTCATGCAGGCTTTGGCGAACTCCATTTTCGGAGAATTGAGCTATGAATTCAACAACTCCCTCTTTATGTTCCGGCCCTCCATCGGTTACCTGTTTTATTTCAAGACCGTGCCACACTGATTCCTGAGACCATTTTCTGATCGCCTTTTCATCGCACTCCTTGCGTTTTTCTTCGATAGTAGAATTAAATATAAAGTCGACAGCCCCGAGCACATAAGCACTGTAGCGTGCCCTCATCAGCTTTTCCGCGGTAGGTGCATCCGCACTGGATGTAACAAACGGTTCACAACAGGATTGATAGGGTTGCTGCGATCCACAGGGACAGGTTTGCATAAAAAGGAACTCCTGGATTCTTGAATTTGAGCTATATGGCCTGAAAACTATAGAAATAATAAAAGATATGGAAAAATACTCTCGTGTCTGATCGTATCCTGCATTTTTTT
>DAOTAZ010000055.1:0-13529 GCA_035382965.1 Chitinispirillaceae bacterium
ATAAGAACCTGTGAGCGTGTTATCGCATCACTGAAAAAAATCCAGAAAGCCAAAGAGATCTCTGTTGCCCAGTCCAGGGATGGAGATCCGCTTGAGGTACTGAAGAGATTCGAGGAGTATGAGGAGCAGAGGGAAAAGATCACTCAGGAGATTACTGCTCTGAAAAAGGATGCGGCGATGCTTCAGCCGTGGGGGAATTTCGAGCCCGCCTCTGTAAAGAAGCTCCTGTCTGCCGGAATAAAGTTACGTTTCTTTTCCTTGGCTCAGAAAAAATATGATGCCCTTGATAAATCAAAGATTCCTCTCCAGTTGATCTCAAGCTCAAACGGTCAGGCTTTCTTTGTGGTTATTGAACGGGGTGAGCCGCTTCAGATCGATGCCGAAGAGATCCGTCTTCCCGACATCTCGCTCTCTGCGATACAGGAAAAAATCAAGTCTTTGAATGAAAGTCTCAAATCAATAGAAAGCTCTATGGAGAAGATGGTTTCCAGCCTGGATCTCCTTGAGGCTTTCCGGATAGAGAAACAGGATCTGCTGAATTACGAGCGTGCCCAGCTCTCGATGCAGGGACAAGCCTCAGGTAAACTTTTACATATGAAGGGCTGGGTTCCGATTGACAAGGAAAAGGAGATCAGCACTTACCTTCAGAAATTCTCAGCATGGTTTAAAATCAGTGAGCCCGAACCTGGTGAAACAGTTCCTATAAAGATTAAAAACGGTCCCTTTTCCAGGCTTTTTGAACCGATTATGAAAATCTATTCATTTCCTGATTACTGGGAAATGGACCCGACACCGTTTTTTGCTCCTTTCTTTATGATATTCGTTGGATTGTGTCTGGGTGATCTTGGTTATGGACTGATCCTGACCACTCTTGGCCTGATCGCTACTTTTCTGGCTCCAAAAAATGTAAGGCCTTTGGCACTTCTGATTACTGTCTTAGGGCTTTCTACCGCGACGGCCGGGATACTGCTGAATGGTTTCTTTGGACACACCATCTTCGGAGGAGAGGGAATAGCAGAAGGATCTGCCTATTTTTCACAGGGTGTAAACATATTCTCACCCCTCAGTCCGATAGAGACGGATAAAGGCCAGCAGTTTCCTATGATGGCCTTTGCGATTGTAATAGGAATAGTTCAACTTACATTCGGAATGATACTGAAAGCTATCAACAGTGCGATTCAGGATGGGATTCAGAGTGCTATACAGCCGATAGCTTCCCTTGGAATGCTTCTTACAGGCTTGATGATTGCGGCGCATGCACAATTTCTGGAGATGCATCAACTGGTTATTGGACCGCTCAAGATCGGAAGTTTACTGGTTGCACTTTCTCCGGGGCTTGCGAAAGTGCTCTTCTTCATCTCTCTGGCGCTTTTCATGCTGTTTAATAACCTGCAGATGAAGATCTTTTTCAGACCGCTTATCGGTTTGTGGGAGCTTTACCAGTATGTAAGTGGGATCATAGGAAATGCTCTCTCATATCTTCGTCTTTTTGCTCTGGGGCTTGCAGGCGGACTTCTTGCCTCCGCTTTCAACTATATCGCTTTCATGTTTATAACCAAGAGTGACGGAAAGGTTGAATATGGATCGCCAATGATCGTGGCGACAATTCTGGTACTGATTTTAGGACATACTTTAAATCTTGCACTTTCTATGATAGGATCTTTTGTCCACCCCCTTCGCTTGACATTTGTAGAATTTTACGGCAGCCTTGGTTTTAAAGGCGGGGGAAAGCCTTACAATCCTTTTAAAAACCTGAAATCAGTTCAATAATCCCACATATAATCATGAATCAAAGGAGGCTCATAGATGGGATATATAATTGCAATGATCGGGCTGGGCTTGATGGTCGGACTTGCTGGAATTGGTTCGGCTATTGGAACATCAATGGTGGGTTCTGCAACTCTGGGGATGTTCAAAAAGAAACCTGAAGCTTTTGGAAGCGGTATGGTTCTTACTGCTGTTCCAGGTACACAGGGCCTCTACGGGTTCGTAGGATTTTTCCTTTACAATGGCCTGGTCAATCCTGAATTGTCTCTTTTCCAGGGTGCGGTTGTCCTTGGCGCCGGTCTGGCGATAGGTATCGCCTGTATGCTGTCCGGGATCTACCAGGGCAGAGTATGTGCCAATGGTGTCGAGGCTCTCGGACAGGGACACAATGTTTTCGGAAACACCATGATTCTGGCGGCTTTCCCTGAATTCTACGCGATTCTTTCGCTTATCGCCGCTATCCTGATGCAGGCTTTGATGAAGCTGTAATCTGAATCAGAAGTAAAATTCGACAAAAAAAAGCGGGACCCTGTGGGTTCCGCTTTTATTATATTAAGATGTTAAATATTTACAAATTCGTTCAGGATCCGGCTCCACTCTCATAGGGAACACTTGTCAAAAAGGCACAGATTTTCCATTCATTTCCCTGTCGTACCAGAGTGAGAGCATAGCGGAAAAGTACACTGCTTTCCATTCCCTGGTTTGTGAAATTAATAGGCAGTTCAACAAGAACACTTCCAAGGGAGTTTTCCGCCTTTACATAGCTGTAGCGTACCTCGCCCCAGGAAACGTTCTCCATCACGGAAAAATCCGCCTCAAAAGCATCCCTGATTTCATCATAGGATGTGATGATTTCATCATCATTGGTACCCATTATAAGCAGTGGCATCCCTGTGGCGATATAGGAGAGGCATGTATTGATGTCCTTACCTGCATAAGCTCCCAGAAAAGATCCAACGGTATTAAACACTTCCACTTCATACTGGTTCATAGCTGTTTCCTCTCCTTACCCATAGATTTTGTTATTGATGGATACTCTGTAAAATTACGGGAACTGCTGCTTGTTCCAGTTTGTTAATAAAACTACTCCGGAAATTTCAATATATACATTGCCACCCGGGGCAGCCAGAGATGTAGTTGTCTACAGAAAAGTAATATAAACTTTAGTAGCATCAGTTAAAACAGCGGTTTAGTTGAATGTTCATCCTGACACTCTTTGTGCTGGGTTCTGCATGGGAATTGGTGATAAGATAAAAATTCGCCAAAGAGTTCAAAATTTGGATTATCTGCACATCCTGAATGGAAAAGAAGGATTAAAAAAAGAACTTTAAAACTTAGGGTAACGGGGTGCTGGTATCGATACTGATACCGGCACCGACCCTAAAAAAGCTGCCAGATGAACAGTGTACGTTAAAGAATATACCCGGATGGAATCTGGGCTGATTTAGGAACAACGATTATGCCATCATGGATGACGATTCCGTCACGTTCGCCGTTCTTGATCCCCTCTCTGTTGACCAACTGCACATCATCACCTATGCGCACATCTTTGTCAAGGATAGCGTTCTCGATGACACAGTTGTGGCCTATTCCAAGCCCATGCCCGTCATTACGCTCCTTTTCGTAAAAATCGGCACCCATGAAAATCACCCTTGAGAGCTTGCTTCCAGGCCTTATCACGGATCTCAGCCCGATGACACTGTCGGAAATGGTAGCGTCCTGTATCATCGATCCCTCACATACTATGGAGGAATTTATTGTGGAACCGTCAATTTTGGCTGCCGGAAGATATCTTGCATGGGTAAAGATTGGTTTCTGCTGATCATAAAAGTTGAACGGAGGAACCGGTTTGGTCATGTCGATGTGGGCGTCAAAAAAGGCCTTTGTTGTTCCGATGTCCTCCCAGTATCCGGTAAAAGGATAGGCAAATACCCGGTAGTTGGAGATTGCGGCAGGAATTATCTGTTTGCCGAAATCATCGTAGTCGTATTTTTCCAGGATGTCAAAAAGCACTTTCTTTTTAAAAAGATAGATTCCCATGGATCCCACGTGAGTTTTCTCCGGACCGGCCCCACTGAACTCCTTTTTTGTGCGCAGTTCCTCCGGAATTACAAACTCATCCACAACAGCATCATCAACAGGTTTCTCTACAAAATCAGAAACCCGGAACTGGGAGTCGAGCTTCATAATTCCAAGTTCCCGTACTTTTGACCGCTCAACAGGGACTACACTCAAAGAGATATCGGCGTCATTTGCGTTGTGAAATTCAAGAAATCTGTTGAAATCCATCCTGTAAAGATGATCCCCGGAGAGAAGCAGCACATTTTCGCCTGTCATTCTGAAATTGGAAATATTTTTCCGGACTGCATCTGCTGTCCCCTGGTACCATCCTTTGTTATCAACAGTCTGTGAGGCGGCAAGAACCGAGACAAATCCTCCCGCGAATGTATCGAGCCTGTAAGTCTGGAAAATATGACGGTGAAGGGATTCAGAGGCAAACTGGGTAAGAACCCATATTGTGCGGATCCCGTGGTGCAGGCAGTTGCTTATGGGAATATCGATCAGGCGGAATTTTCCCCCGATGGGTACTGCTGGTTTAGAACGTGATTGAGTCAAAGGGTGGAGCCTGCGTCCCTGTCCCCCTGCAAGGATAATGGATGTAACTGATCTGGGCATATATGAACTCCTCTGGAAATGTTACCGGGAAAGTTAATAAGATGATTTAAGTGTATAGAATATAGTTCAATTGGAGGAAAGATAGTAATGTCCGATTAATATTAACCGGTGCATATTATTATTTAAAGGCACTGAATTTTATTTCTAAGATCGGAGTCGGAATCGGAATCGGTATCGGTATCAAAATCGACATTGGTAACGATTTATCACCCCTGTAGAATTTAAAGAACCGGCTTTTTTGAAACATCTTTCCCAAAGTGTCCGGTAAAGCAAATAATTCATTGACGCATTATGCTTTATGACTATCCCTGTTCGTTTTAGTACCCGTACTCGTAATTGTCCTTTTTTCAATTACAATATCTTTGCTTCAGACTAGAAGAGTCATTGAGGTTTTTGCTCAGGAATAAACATTTCCGGATTACTTTTTAAAGCAATCAGATGAAAAACATTCGATGCCGATACCGATTCCGATTCGGATACCGAAAGGAAATGCCTACTGGGTACTACAGCTCCAGAATACTCCTACCCCGATTTTCGCAGAAGGATCACTGTCGTAATCCATCGCAGCTTCAGCCAGTTTGATTGCCCTCACTCTGTCGCAGGGATCGTGACGCAAATCTCTGTTGATATCAACAATCCTTTGGGAAAGCCTGGAGAGGCTATCATTTTTATCAAATGTCAGACAGGGGGTGATTACCTCGACAAAAGAGAATCCCGGATGAGAAAACGCTTTATAAAATATCTCCTGCATGTGTACTGATGAGCCGGCAAATGTCCGTGAAACAAAGGATGCGTTGTCGGCCATGGCGAGCTCTGGAAGGTTAAGGGGTGCGCTCTCTTTGCCGTAAGGTGTAAGGGATCCGGTGTGCCCCTTTGCAGATGTAGGGGAGGATTGGTTTTTGGTCATCGCATACATCCTGTTGTTCAGACAGATTACTGTAATATCCGCATTGATCCGGGCTGCATGGAGAAAGTGGCCAGCTCCGATGGAAAAGAGGTCCCCGTCACCACCGATAACTATCACAGGATTTTCCGGATTGGCAAGACGTGCTCCAATTGCCACAGGAATTGCCCGCCCATGAAGCGTATGCATCGCTCGTGTAGACATGTACAACGGCATTCTTGAGGAGCATCCGATGCCTGAGATGATATTTACCTTTGATGGATCGGTACTTTGTGAGGCAAGGGCCCGGGTGAGTGCGGAGAGGACTCCATAGAAAGAGCATCCTTTGCACCAGGATGGTTTGAGTTCATTGAGGTAATCGTCTCTTTTGAAATTATCCATTTCCAACTGTCTTTGCCTGTACTGTTAATTTTTCCAGGATCATCTCTGTCAAATAATCCGGAGTAAATGGCTCACCACTGTAACGTGTCAGAGAAACCGGGTTTTCACCTGTATACATCCTTATCAGATTGCAATATTGACCGGTATAATTTAACTCAGGGATAAAAACAATTCTGCTCATCGAGGCCAGTTTCCTGACAGCGTATTTACAAAGAGGAAACAGTAGTTTTGGATACATTGCAGCGACCCGGTATCCCTGGTTTCTTAAAGCAATAACCGCCTCTCTGACTGCAGGAACTGTGCTCCCCCATGCTGATATTGCCATATCATAATCCTGTGTTTTGCCCTCCTCAAGGTCCCATTCCAGAAGGGATGGGTTTTCGGATTCGATATCATTGGTTTTCCGGAACCGGTTTTTTACCTGTTCTGTTCTGATCTCAGGATTCTCCGAAGGGGCAAAGTTTTTGTCGTGTTCCAGTCCGGTTACCCTGAATGGGAGCCTGGGTCTTTCAGGCATGTTATTGAAACTGACAAGTGAGGGATCGTCGATTGTTTCTTCTGTCAAACCCTGTGTGCTGTCGCTTAGAATTATTACCGGACAAAGATATTTTTCTGAAAGTCTGAAAGCCTCCATTGTGGTATTGATACAATCCTGAGTGCTTGTGGGTGCGATAACAATTCTGGGCCCTTCACCGTGCCCGCCGAAAGCAGCAGCCATAAGGTCCTCCTGGCTGGGCTTTGTGGGCATACCAGTGGATGGGCCACCCCGCTGCACATCGACAATTACCACCGGAATCTCTGCCATCGAGGCATAACCAATAAATTCCTGCATCAGTGAAAGGCCGGGTCCTGATGTAGCAGTCATGGATCTGGCGCCGGTAAAGGATGCTCCCACAACAGAACCAATCGCCGCAATCTCATCTTCGGCCTGGTATGCGACTCCTCCAATGGAAGGGAGTGTTTTTGAGAGATGCTCACCGATGGGTGTTGCAGGGGTAATGGGGTATGAGGCGAAAAAACGGCAGCCTGCGGAAACAGCCCCCATGGCGATAGCCTGATTCCCTGTAACAATTACCTGTTTTTCTGATTTACTGGAAAGATTTTCAGTGAGGTTCCATTTGATATGGTCCAGATTCTTCTCTGCCCAGGAGTATCCAATCTTAAGGGCATCGATACATGATTCAAGGGAGCGAGGTTTCTCTGAAAATCTTTTTTCAAGAACTGATAGTGTGAGATCCAATGAAAAGCCGGCGATAAAAGAGATAATCCCCATCGCAAGGCAGGATCTTACCACAAGAGAGGAACCGCAATCCGGAGAAAGCTTTTCGAATGGGACGGGATAATATGGAATCCCTTTATCTTTCAGGAGATCTGTTCTTTTTGAGTTGGAATCGATAATAAGTGCCGCACCGGTTTTTTTGAGACCATTGATTTCCTGATCCAGATATTTTTCGTCAAGCAAAAAAAGGATGTCAAAAGCGGATGCTGGAGAGATGATTTTTTCTGTGGAAACAGTAATAAGTGCCTGGGAGTAACCTCCACGGACACTGGAAGGGAAGCTTTTAAACAGTGATGCGTAAAAGCCCGTCTCTGCAGCCGTTCTTATCAGAATCCCGGCTGATGTGGATACGCCGCGGCCAGATTCGCCTGCAAGTTTGATTTTTAAAGATTTGGAATTATTCGGCATGAAAAATTTATCGGTACAATTTTCTTGCATCAAATAAAGTTAATGGGATTAAGGTAAGAAATGGTCTGGTTTGTCACTTTGAATTTTCCCTGAATGGGGAATATGTTTTCTTCCAGAGTATTAGTCTGATATGACATTTCGACGATTCTTAGAGGAGAAATTCTGTTTCGACCTTTCCTTACTGGAAAAATGGTATCCTCCCGGAGTAACTGTCCAGCGTGTCATTTGATGAGTCCCCGGGGAGAAATCTTTATTAATTAATTTAACATATAGCTGCAGCACCAGGCATACAAATTCGGATTAAAACTCTTAGACAGCACTTTCGGGGGATTTTTGGGTCAGTTTTTTTCTGCACTGTACCGCAGCCTCGATTAATCTCTGCACAGTTGTTACAGCGGCCAGAACCGAGATAATAAGCAGAATCCAGAGCATCGATGAGGGGCCAATCAGAAGTCCGATCGACAAGAGTATGAGGCGTTCGGGTCGCTGGAGGATTCCGCGGCTGCACTGGATCCCTCCTCCCTCGCATCTTGCCTTCACATAGCTGACCATCACAGATCCGCTTATACCTGTAAAGCAGAGGATTATTTCCATGTAGTTCACTGAGGGGTTTTTGAGATAGTAAAGAAGAAGTCCGGAAAAGAGGGCGATTTCGGTCAGGCGGTCGCAACTGGAGTCGAGTATGCCCCCGAAAATCGATTTTTTACCTGTTTCTCTGGCCAGCACCCCATCGAGGCCATCAAACAGTGATCCGCAGATTACCAGGATAAGTGCGGTTTTCCATGATCCTGTGCTGCATAGCCATGCTGCGATAGTGAACAGGAGAAGGCCGGTAATAGTGATGTGGTTGGGGTGAATTCCAAGCTTTCCGAGGAAAAGGGCGAATGGACGGAGGACCTTATTATAAAAAGGTTTGAGAGATTCTATCATGATTATCCTTGTATTTGTGACCTGGATTGCAGAGTATTCAATATAAATCTATCCTCTGGCGGCGTAAAAGATGGCTTCGGGGGGTGGGTGCATGTTGTCCGGTTCGGGGTCGGATCGGTGGATTGTAAAATTGGGGACGGACTATGTTTTTCCTTTTAAGGGGAGCGCTGATTCAACTTTGATGATCATTTTCGGACGGTGCCTCATGTCACTAATTCACCTGCGGGGTGAATGTTTGATTTAATCGCTTAAGTCATTCTTTCACCCCGGAGGTGACACAATGATTTTTCTTTTTCCTGGTTTTCGTTAATAAAGGTTATGGCCGATGGATTTTCTGCTGCTACTAAGGTTTTAAGACAGATACCAAGATTTTTGGAGATAAAGACAAGTAACTGTGACTCTGGATCGGGGTCGGTATCGGGGTTTGTAAAATTGGGGACGGACTATGTTTTTCCTTTTAAGGGGAGCGTTGATTCAACTTTGATGATCATTTTCGGACGGTGCCTCATGTCACTAATTCACCTGCGGGGTGAATGTTTGATTTAATCGCTTAAGTCATTCTTTCACCCCGGAGGTGACACAATGACTTCCTTTTTCCTGGTTTCGATAATAAGGTAATAAGGTTATGGTCATTTCTTCTTTTTGCTGCTAAGGTCTTAAGTCAGATACTAAGGTTTGGAGATAAAGATAGAGTATCAGGGTTTAGACAAAAACTAAGTTCTATACAGATATCTATCTCTGGACATATTTGTGATTTGTCGGAAAAGCCGGGCACAAAATTTTCGATGCCGATACCGATTCCGATTCCGACCCCGATTAAAGAACAGGAATAAAGATTGCCGCTTAGTTTTCCGGAGGCAGTGTATGTGCAAAAGACTCTTGGCGTTTTTTACGATGGCTGTGATTGTATCTTTAGATACTTACTCTCAGAGCCCGACGGATAAACTTGAGCTTGTTGCCCGGAATCTCGATACCCCCTGGGCAATCGCTTTTCTTCCGGACAGTACGCTGATATTCACAGAACGGAAAGGAAATGTAAAGACTGTTAAAAATGGTGCAGTGAATCTGGTCGGGAGGATCGGTGCAAAAGAGGAGGGAGAATCCGGGCTTTCAGGAATAGCGGTTGATCCGCAGTTTCTGAAAAACAGATTCATCTATGTCTATTATACCTACAGCGCAAATGGTTCGCTTGTAAACCGGATTTCCAGGTTTACACTCAACGATACTCTCACAGACGAACGTGTTCTTCTGGACAATATCCCCGCCGGTGAGATTCACAATGGCGGAGGGCTCAGGTTCGGGCCGGATGGACTCCTTTATGCAAGCACCGGTGATGCAGGCGAGAAGCAAAACTCTCAGGATATCGGAAGTCTGGGCGGGAAGATCTTACGCATGAAAAGAGATGGTTCGGTTCCATCCGACAATCCTTTCGGCAACTATGTTTATGCTTATGGATTGAGAGATCCTCAGGGGTTTGACTGGAGTGACGGATTCTTATATGTCACAGATCATGGCCCGATACGTCATGATGAAGTAAACATAGTGGAAAAGGGAGGGGAATACGGATGGCCCGAAACATGTGACAAGGTGCCATCGTTCCGGTGCTATACAGGTTTTACCCTCGCACCCGCATCATGTGTGGCAGCGGATGGGTATCTTTTTATCACCGGTTTACGGGGGCAGCAGTTAAGAAGAATAAATCTGACAGACGGCAGTGAGGAGAAGTTCTTTACCGGTCTGGGGAGACTGCGGGCGCTCAATGTCAATGGAGGGTACCTGTATTTTGGGACAAGTAACAGGGATGGGAGAGGCAGGCCGGAGAAAGCCGATGACAGGATTTACAGAGTTAAAATCAGTGATATCAGGTAAAGGTTATTTTGTAAACTTCGAAATGGAAAGCCGGCATTAACGCTTTACCTGACAGCAGAGGGGAGACTCAGAAAAACAGCGCAATTCCAATGGCCATTATATGTTGAGCAGGTTTAGAGGCTGCGATGTCCAGTTCCATCATAATCTTGAATGCCCGTTTGATACTGACCTCCACACCTCCGAACCCCCAGACCGGTATTCTTACCCTGCTATCTGCAAAGTCAATGTCACTGTCAAAACCGCCGTAGATGGCAGCTACTTGTCGTATCGGGAAAGTAAGGTTTGCAGTCAGGTCAATCCCGGCATAATTGAATCCATGGATCCCTGTGGTAAAGGAAAATGAGGGGAAACCGGAAAGGATTCCCCATTCTATATCCGCACCGAAAAGAGGGTTCCTTCCATGCCTGAAGTTGGCATTGAAACTGAGATCGAGTTTACCGGGAAGTCCTATGCCGAACATGGCGTGAAAACCGGGATCAGGAAGGGAGCCGTTGTCAAAATAGGCGAGTGGTGATGCCGTAAGGGAGAATGATCCCAGTCTCATGGTCTGGCCGGTATTGAGCACCTGGGAGAAGGTGGAAAAGCAGAAGATAAGGACAGAAAGGGAGACGATCTCTTTTCTCATGAACCCTCCAATAGTTTTAATTATACCTGCCGAGCAAAGGATGGCCGGCGAAAAAGTATATACTGAATGGGTATCAGTTCTCTTTCTTCACTATCTTCTTAAGCGGAGAGGCAGGGATTCGAACCCTGGGAACCAGTTGCCCGGTTCAACGGTTTTCGAGACCGCCCCCTTCAACCACTCGGGCACCTCTCCTGAGAGTAAGTCTTACAAAATAAATCAGGGAACGTAAGGCTGGTGGAATGCTTCTGTAAAAGGCTCAGGGGTGCCCCCCGGTACAGGTGATATTCAGAAGTCAAAACTTTTCATCATTTCTGTGAAAAATATCAAATATTCCATTATACTTACAATATTGCTCAACAAGTAATAAACATTTTGAAAAAAAAGGACGGGCCAAAGATGAAACGGACATGTCTTTCTGTATTGGCGGTGCTTTGCAGTATCCTGATATCAGAAGCTGCTGATGTTAAAATTACCGGAACCGTAATGAAAACCGGCGGCGGACCTCTCAAAGATGTCTCCCTGACTTTGAAGATAGAATCCAGCCTGTCATCAACAACAGATGCAGATGGAAAATTCTCCCTGATTTCCCCGGTAAAGGCCATCAATATGAATGAATCACCCGCGATGGCACCAAAATTCCGGCTGAGGGGCAGAGATCTGATTTTTAATTCGGGTTCAGTGATGAAAAGCGGAAAAGTCTCTGTTTTTTCAGGAAATGGAAAACAACTGTTTTCTATGGATTTTACCGATTTTAATCCGTTGACTCAAAAAATTACACTGCCGTATCTTGCTTCCGGGATTAACATACTGAGCATTACCGTTGACAGTAAAACCTATACCTGCCCGGTTATGCAGATAGGGGAAGACTTATATCTGAAGCAATCAGGCTCTGAGGCAGGGGGAAATTTCCGGCTTGCCAAGTCTATGGCTCCGGCTGTTGATACCCTGGTCGCGAAGAAAAGCGGCTATTATGAAAAAAAGGTTCCATTGAGTTCCTACACCCTGTTGGACACGACTATTTACATGGACTCAATAGTACCTCAGGTTTGCAATGCCACAACTCTTAAGGCAGCGGGTGCATGTGGAAACCGTAATATCCTGATCGGGACTGCGGTATCAACAAATCGTCTTAATAACACAGTATCGGGTGACTTTAACTATGTGACCCCTGAAAATGATATGAAATGGCAGAATGTTGAGGGAAGTGAAAATATGTTTAACTTTTCCCAGGCTGATGCCATCGTAAACTGGGCACAGCAGAATGGGATAAAGGTCAAGGGTCACTGTCTTGTCTGGCACAGCCAACTGGCGGGATGGGTAAATCAGGCACGAGGTCGGGACAGGGTGCTTGGTATAATGAAAAATCATATCGAAAAGGTTATGGGTCATTTCGGAAATAAAGTTTACGCATGGGATGTGGTTAACGAAGCCTTTATGACTGACAATGATAATGGTTCCGGCAACGCGCGCATGAGAAATTCTGTATTTTATAGCCAGATAGGGCCCGATTACATTGAGCTGGCTTTCAAAATAGCCAGAGAATACGCGGATAACCACAACATGAAAGACATGAAACTGTATTACAATGATTACAGTATTGACGCTGATAACGACAAATCGCGGTTTGCACGCCAAAAGGTAAAGGAATGGGTTGAAAACGGAGTTCCTATAGATGGTATTGGTTTTCAGATGCATATCGGACCTCCAAACAACATTCCCACAGCGGATATGGTGAGAGATAATATGCAGTACTATGCAGATCTGGGTCTTGAAGTGTTGATTTCCGAGTGGGATATCAATCTCTGCGGCAACATGGTCACAAAGCAGCAACAACTGCAGTTGTACCATGATATCACCGAATATTGCGTAAACCAGCCCAAATGTGTTGCTATAACTTTCTGGGGAATTAACGACAGTGAATCGTGGCTGAATTATTTCAATGGTTCGCTATGTAATGGCTCGAGTTCTCAATCGTTGCTTTTCAATAATAACCAGAAAAAAGATACTTATTACCAGGTGCTGGATGCTTTAAACGGGAAATAAGTGTCGGGGAAATAGAGCGATTTCTTATTGACGGTAAGGTGTTCAGCACTCGGCCTTACCAGGTTGTGTATCTTTGCGGATTACCTGTTTTTGTTGCCTGAGGATAAAATAATTCAATAGAAACAGTACTGCGCTATTGGGCTTCATACCCTGAAAGAAACGGGGTGACAAAAACAGGTTGCTAAAAGTATCTGGTCTAATTTAATGACTTTAATTTGATTCAATTGTTTGATCGCATAGCCAGTTTCCTGCCTTGATTCTTGCAAGCTCGTTATTTTCGTGTCATTTGACTTCATGGTAATAGTTAAAAATATCACGGGAAATAAATCAAGAGCATGCTATTTCGCGTCTGAAAAATAGAGACCTTTTAAGCAATTGTTTCCTGATTTTCCAAAGTTTATAAATCTGAAAAGTGGGAGAAGATATGATTAAGTAAATAGAAAGGTAAGAGAAACAGAAATAGTTGCATTAGTAATATATCAAATATATTATTTACTAAGTCGAGTAAAGACGCTTCGCTCGTACAGTTGCCTCAAAAGAAGAATGGTTGACATCAGGAGGTTAAAATACCTGGAGATTATTTCATTGTTAAAGGGCAACCATTTCTTTGGCGATGAGATTGGACCAGACCCCAATGAATTCCCCAA
>DAOTAZ010000056.1:0-13147 GCA_035382965.1 Chitinispirillaceae bacterium
ACTGACCACCACATCGGCAGCCTTCAGCGGATGCGTGGCTATCAGTTCTTCTCAGGGATCATTCATCTCGGTAACCAACCCCTTTACCCATTTACTCAATTCCTCCTGAAGCACCATTTTGCTTTTGGTGGTTCCTATGTTTTCCCTCTGAATCACCTTCAGATAATGAGCGATTCTGGAAACAAGGAAAATATAGGGCAGCCTCGAGTTGATCCGCATATTTGCAGTCACCACCGGATCATCGTACTCCCTTGGTTTCTGAGTTGAATTTGCAGAGAAGAAACATGCATAATCACGGTTTTTATAAAATGAGAGGGGAATAAAACCCTCCTGAGCAAACTCAAATTCCCGAGTTTCCGGAATAAGTATTTCCGTAGGAATCTTCATCTGCTTCCCTTTCCCCACATCGAAGAGATGAATCGGAAGATCTTCCACCTTCCCGCCTGCCTCAGGACCGCGTATCTGCACACACCAGCCGTTATTGATAAAAGAGCGGACCATGTTTGCGGCAAACGCAAAGGAACCATTTCCCCAGAGATACTTCTGATGATCCCTGCCATTTACATTTTCAACATAGTTGAACTCCTTGACAGGCTGGGTATCGGGCCCGTATGGAAGTCGCAACATGAATCTGGGAAGTGTAAGGCCAACATACCTGGAATCATCGGACTGCCTGAATGCATTCCAGCGCAGAAACTCACTTCTCTCCATATAGTTGTGCAGATCCTCGATTTTCGGCAGGTCATCGATACTCTCCTTGCCGAAAAACGACGGTGTGACTGAGCCTATAAAGGGACAATGGCAGCTTGCAGCCACTTTGGAGATCTCCTGAAGAAGGTTAATGTCGGGAGCAGTGGAATCGAATTCCAGATTCGAGACCATAGCAGCAAAGGGCTCTCCTCCCGGTGTGTCATATTCATCTGTGTATACATGTTTGTAAAGCCCAGACTGTATAGTCTCCGGAGCATCTTCAAAATCCTCAGACAGTTCTTCCTTGCTGAGATCTAAAATGTCGATTTTGACATTTCTCCTGAAATCTGTTCTGTCAACCAGAAACTTCAAGCTTCTCCAGGTTGACTCCATTTTCTGAAACTCAGGACTGTGCAGGATCTCATCGAGCTGAAGAGAAATACGCCTGTCGATCTCAGCGATCTGATTGTCAAGTACTGCCTTGTCTATTTTTTCCACTGCTGCCGGTGAATTCAGGATACTCTCGACAAAAAACGCCAGTGCAGCGCCGATCCTCTCATTTGCCTTGCTTTCCGCAAGCGCTTCAGCACTCCTGAAAGCGGAGATATCAACCGCATTCTCCGGGACCGGGAGATTCATGGTCTGATAAATATATCCAAGTCCCTGTGTGGTATCGGTAACATTTTCCAGTTGGGTTTCCATAAGATTCTCCTGACAGTTAAGGTTTCCCGGAATTCCTATGCCGGCTGTTCCTGTGCCTCAGGAACGATCTTTTTAAGCTGGGCCTGAAGCAAACGTGCACTCGCCGGAGCCCTCAGGATTTCCTCAAGACGTTTTCTGAATTCCCGGTTATCCAGAAGGTTGGATTTGAGGTCCTTGAGCAGGTTGCGTGCCGCAAGAAGCCGGCTTAAGGCAGGAATATTCCTGGCGACATTCTCAGGCTTGAACGAATCCATGTCCTTAATATCGAGGTCGACCCTGAGTTCTCCCTGCCCGGAAAGCTTGTTTTCAACGGTAAGTTCAAGACTCAGATTCATACTTTCCATCACCTGCCCGAAATTCTCTTTGTTGATACTTATCCTCTCCCGCTCGGAAATACGCTTCTCCTTTTTCTTACCGGTAAAATCTCCCATAACGAGAAATTTAAGCGGCAGTTCGATTTTCTTTCTGGCATCTCCTCTGCCTACGTCAAGCTTGAGGTTTATCCGGGCTGCAGGTATCTCATTCTGAAAACTTCCCGACATATTACCCACCTTTCTTTATTTGTTAATTCGCAGTCCTCTTCCGGGGTCTATCTCCATTACCCTCTTCAATATCAATTTCTGCTTCTCATGCCTGCTCTCAGATGTCATCTTTGCATCCCTGCAGGCTTTCCACAGAAGCACCCATGTATCGACTGCCAGTTCAGGCTCCCATAAGTCGAGTCCGAATTTCCCGATTCTCTCCTCCAGAGACTCAAGAACAGAAACCGCTGCATCAGCCTGCGAAGCTTTCAGCAGGATTTCAGCAATAAGAAGTGATCTGCGGAAACTCTCGCGGGCATTAACCGGCAGCTTTCCATTCTGAACAGCTTCAATCGCCTCCTCAAATCTTCCCTCTGCAACCAATCCCACAGCCGCAGCCCGCACATCTTCAAAATCATCCTTTTCCTGCTCCGCTTTACTGCAACTGTTTTCCTCTCCTCCCTTGTATCTTTTCACCTCAATCTCTATCCAGCTTTTAGTCATCTCATCACAGAATGGAAACCCGTCAGAGAAAGACAATGAAAGCAGCTCCGGAATCCTCCTGAGAAGCCGTTCTGTTTCGTAAACTATCGCCTCATGTACTTCATCATACCCGAGTGCCCTGCTGGCACAGGACGAATAGCGCTGAAGATCAAGCCAGAGATGAGCCGGTCCGGAACTGAAAACAGCTTCACTTCTCTCAAGCAGTTGTTTCCAGTCTTTTCTCTCAATCAGGTTTACAAAGAGTTTCCTCTGTCCCTCATCCGGAGAAGATAAAAGAGTCCTTCCATTCTCAGCTTTAGGAGCCTTCTCCAGATGATCCCATCTGATAGACCTCATGATCCGGTAACCTGATGCTTTCACGGGTTCCTTCTCAATCAGCAACTGCGCGCTTTCCTTAATTCTGCTTTGAACCTGTTTAGAAGTCTCCTCCTGCTTTTCAGGCAGTTTATTCGGGGTACTTGAAAGAGGAACAGGCCTGCAGAGAGATTCCCATTCCTGTGCGGATTTTAAAAGATTCAGCGGGAAAGGTGATTCCTCTGTAAACCTGTTTTCCAGTTCCAGTTTCAGTTTTTCGAGTGCTTTGACCAGCCGTTTGATATGATCATAATCAGCAGAGCCGGGCTTCCTTTCCATAAGGAACCTGCTGTATCGCTCCTGCGACATCCACTCGATTGCCATCAGTCTGGCTCTCTGACGGTCTGGGTAAAGCAGATCGAAATCACCCTGGGCAAGTACCGCAAGTCCCTCAAAGACATCAGCAAACTTCTCCCAGTCACTGTTGTGCAGGTAAACAAGACTGAGATACGAAATGACTCTGAGATCCTTTGACTTCTCCTTAAGAAGTTTGAGTGCGTTACGCTCAATCAGGCTGAAATCAATGTTTTCCTGCCTGCAGATCTCATTTTTCAGCTCTTCAAAATGTGAATCATAATTGATGCTGCATCCATTGGGGTTTTCTTCACTCAACGGATCCACGATTATAGACAGCAGTCCGGAAATAATACTCTCCTTTGAAAACAGTTTTTCCGAAACGTTAAAAACCGGAAACGAGAGATTACTTCTGAAAAAATGCCGTGAAAACTAAATGGATAAAGCAGAAAAAAATGTGAGATGCTGTTAATATAGTATTGAAACCGGGGAAAAGTAAAAACAAAAAAAATAACGTGTCAGGTTTCCCCGAAAAGGTATCGGATTCGGAATGTTATATCACTTTAAGCAGCACTGCCACAACCTTCCCTTCCATCTTCATCTCTTTATATTTTTCAATTGCCCTGAGCGAAGGCATTTGACTAACAACAATTCTTCTGTCCCGGAGATTGGAGATAATCTCCTGATCGAGTTTAAATGAAGTCGGATCAAACCCGGTACCCACAAGCAGAGTCAGTTCACCTTTGTTTTCATTCTTTTCACCGGACAAATGTTTGTCATACCAGTATTTGACATTTTCGCTTTTACTCAGATCTCCCTCGATTGCGATTTTACCGCTGGAATAGACATAGAGATCAAAAAAAGCGACAGGTATTCTGTTATAGACAACAAAACCCTTGCGGGCGATTCCAAAACTGCCTTCCGGATTGTAAAACCAGTAATAGAAAAGAAAAATGACAATGAGGCTCAGAAACTTATGACGCCACAGGAAGGCCATAATTTCTTTATTGACAAGAATCGTTAAAGAAAGGTGTCAGCTTGGCCCGCGACATGGGATTCTGATAAAGCTTCCTTAAAGAGCGGTCTCTTATGAGTCTGACCCTCTCCCGTGTCAGGCTCAGCTCTTTTCCTATCTCCTCAAGTGTAAATTGGCGTGAGAAATTCAGTCCGTAGTACATCCGAAGTATGCGTTCTTCCCTGCTTGAGATATTCGCCAGCACACTGTCCAAAACCGAGCCCAGTTCTTTCCTTGCGCTCTCTCCATCCTGGTCCGGATTCTCACCCAGCACATCCTGAAGTGTTTTTCCGGGTTCTTCATCCGGCTTTCCACTGCTTACAGGTGCATCCAATGACACACCTCTGAGCTTCTCCATCACATCAACGATTTCGGCTTCCTGATTCTTGAATTCCTCCATGTTGATTGTCTTGTTGAAGTCACCGCAGTTTCTGTCCAGAGCCTGTTTGAATTTATGGATCAGTGCAATTTTATTGGGTGGGATACGCACAGTCCCTGCCTGCTCAAAAAGAGCCTTCTGGATAGACTGCCTTATCCACCACACAGCATAGGAGATAAACTTCACATTCATGTTGAGATCAAATCTGCTGGCAGCCTTGAGAAGTCCGAGGTTGCCCTCATTGATCAGTTCAAGATAGGTTAGCCCTCTTCCCCGGTAACGCTTGGCTACACTTACTACAAATCTAAGATTGGCTGTAATCAGCTTGTTAACTGCACCCGGTTCTTTTCTCTGGACAGACAGTACCAGTTCCCGTTCCTCCTGATCTGTCAGCATCTGGAAACGGGTTATATCCCGGAAATATAAAGCCTCTGTTCTGTAAGACATGTTATTTAACCGCTTTACTAAAGTGCATACACGACCCGCCTCAAGCTATATAGAAATATGCGGCCTGGCCGGTATAAAAATCAACCACATATTCATTATACCACATATGCAGTTGGCTGGCAACTTTACACCTGAAGATTCCTCGATGCCTGCCCGATTACTACTATTCCACTTTCAGTCACAAAATAACGTTTTCTGTCCTGCTCCAGATCAAAACCGATCTTCTCCCCGGGCTCTACACGTACTCCCCGGTCAATTATAGCTCTCCGCACATGCGCTTTTTCACTGATCTCCACATCAGGAAACAAAATCGAATCCTCTACCGTTGCCAGGCTGTGCACACGCGCTCCCCTGGAGAGTACCGAACTGATCACACGCCCTCCGCTTATAATACACCCTCCCGATACTATCGAATCAAGTGCCTCTCCCCTTCTTTTCTCATTGTTTTCCCCTGAAAAGACAAACTTGGCAGGAGGTGATTGCGCAGGTGCGGTCCGGATTGGCCAGTGCTCATTATAGAGATTTATCACTGGCATCACATCTCTGAGAGTCATATTGGCCTGATAATATGAATCCAACGTTCCCACATCTTCCCAGTAAAGATTCTGCTCCGGTGTTTCACCCGGTATTCTGTTATTGATGAAATTATAGATGTAAATCGGATAATCCGGGAAGATCTTTGGGATAATATCTTTGCCGAAATCGTGGGAAGATCCGGCAATTGAGGCATCATTAAAAAGCTCCCTTACCAGGAATTTCTTATTGAATATATAGTTGCCCATCGATACCAGAGCCATCCCCGGATTACCGGGAATCGGACGGGGATTTTTAGGTTTCTCCTCAAAACCTATCATCCTGCCGCTGGGGTCGATCTCAATTACCCCGAAATTACTGGCCTCACTGATAGGCTTGGGTATAGCGGCTATTGTGGCAACAGCTCCCATCTGACGATGGTAGTCAAGCATCAGAGAGATATCCATTTTATAGATATGATCTGCACCGAAAATCGCTATATAATCCGGGTTCTCATCTTCAATCAAATTGATATTCTGAAAAATCGCATCAGCCGTCCCCTGGTACCATTTCTTCCCGGTACGCATCTGCGCAGGAACAGGATCTATATAATGACCCAGCATCCGGTTAAGATTCCACCCGGTAGTAAGATGTTTTATAAGTGAATCGGATTTAAACTGGGTAAGTACTTTTATCTTGAAGATTCCGGAGTTTATAAAATTGTTCAGAACAAAATCAATAATGCGGTACTTACCACCGAAATAAACCGCAGGTTTTGCCCGTTCTTTAGTCAGAGGGTGCAGACGCGACCCCTCACCTCCTGCCATTATCATCCCTAAAACATTGGGATATGATACAGAATTCCTGTACAGCATCTTTCCTCGCCTGCCTCTTCTATTTTTTTTATCCTGTTTCTGTTGTTTTCTGAAAATAGTTATTATCAAAACAATGGTCAAAGAGGTAAGTTTTGACAAGAGATTGTAGCGTAATGAATATTACTTTGATCACCATTTAATAGATTGCTCAATGGCAGAGGACTGATTTCAGATGATTTTTCTTCCTTTTCTGCTCGCTTTTCTGATCTGCTTCACTGTTGCCGGAGAAGACAGCATTCAGGGCAACCCTGGAAAGCCTGTTGTGGTAGTAATCCCGGTTGAAGGCACAGTTGATCCTGGAATGGCAGCATTTATCTCCAGAGCCCTCAGAGACAGCAGGAAATACCCTGAGAGAATAATCGTTTTTGAAATGGATTCTTTTGGAGGACAGGTCGATGCCGCATTTCAGATAGTCGATACTATAATGAATGTAAAAGACAGCACTATCTGCTATGTGAAGACCAAAGCGATTTCCGCGGGTGCACTGATCGCACTTGCAAGCAACAGACTGGTGATGAAAAATGCCACCACCATAGGAGATGTGGCCCCTTTGACCATGTCCGGTAACGGGGAGCCAAAGATGCTGGGAGAGAAGTACCAATCACCAATCAGAGCAAAATTCCGCACCCTAGCTAAAAGAAACGGATACCCTGAAACTCTGACAGAATCGATGGTAACTGCAGAAATGGAAGTGTATGAGATTCGTTTCAAAGACACAACCATGTACCTGGACTCCACAGGATTCTCCGAACTTGATCCCTCACTGAAAAAACAGATCATTTCCAAAAAAACTGTCGTAAATAAAGGTGAACTCCTCACCATGGATGATGTTGAGGCGGTAAAACTCGGTTTTTCGGAGATGAGCGTCTCGAATCTGCAGGAGATGCTCGTGAAACTGGGTTATGGTGATCTGGAGGTAGTAAGAATATCCCAGAACTGGTCCGAATCCTTCGTAAGATACATCAGTATAATAGCCCCGATTCTGATCATGATTGGTTTTTCCGCCCTCTACATTGAACTGCGCACACCAGGTTTTGGTGCCCCGGGGATAGTAGGAATAATCTGCCTTGGCCTGGTCTTCTTTGGCCAATACATGGTTGGGCTTGCGGATTACACAGAACTTTTGATCATGGTTATTGGAGTAGTTCTCCTGGCAATAGAGATCTTTGTATTACCGGGTTTCGGAATAGCGGGATTTGCAGGAATAGCCTTTCTGATACTGGGGATAGTTCTTTCATTCCAGGATTTTGTTATTCCCAAACCGGAATTTCCCTGGCAGGCAAAACAATTAATCAGAAACCTGACCATGGTTCTGTTAAGTTTTGTGGGATCGATCGTGCTGATCCTCGTTTTTTTCCGTTACGTATTTCCCCGCCTCGGCACAATTGTAAACGGGCCGTATCTTAAAGCGGATCTGGGTGATGCCAGAAGTGACTCGGATACCGGTGCAGTCCTCTCCCCGGGTGACCATGGTGAAGTGGTTACTGCCCTCCGTCCATCCGGAAAAGCCCTGATCAATGGAGAAACCCGGGATGTAATTACTGAAGGTGAATTCGTAGACAAAGGAGATAAAATCACTGTAGTAGAGGTTAGGGGCAGCCGGATTGTTGTCTCAAAGGAGCAGTCATGAGTGGTGGATTATTCTGGCCTATAGTGCTTCAACTGATTGGTGTTGTGGTAATATTACTGGAATTCATTCTTCCTTCAGGAGGATTGCTTGGTGTAGCGGCTCTGGGCCTTTTCGGGTATTCTTTGTATATGGTTTTTACAGGACTTTCTGTTTCGGCCGGTATTACCTTCGTGGTAATTGACATATTGACTATTCCGATACTTTTAATAGTCGGCATCAAAATGCTGGCAGCATCACCAGTTGCCCTGAAAGAATCCATTGACAGTAAGAGCGGCGGGGTTTCACAGCCTCCGGAATGGGCTGGACTGAAAGGAAAAGAGGGAACCGCGATCACCGATTTACGCCCCGCAGGAACCGCCCTGGTGGAGGGGAAAAAATACGATGTTGTAAGTAAAGGAGAATATATCGAAAAAGGAACTGTCCTTGAGATAGTCCTTGTAGATGGAAACAGAATAGTAGTCAGAAAGAAAGATGTACCGGAGTCGCAATTGTCAACTGAACAATAAGCTCTTGTTCTGGCTTTAACCAGGGAAATCTCTTAATCAGAACAATCAAGGTCACACATAACCACAAGGAAAGGGCTGTATATGTCAATCAACGGTATACTCTTAATCATATTAGTCGTTGCTGGTTTGGTATTGTTTTTCTTTGTAGGTTCCGCAATCTCCCTGTATATGCAGGCTCTTATCTCCGGGGCAAGAGTCGGATTGCTCAATATCGTCTTTATGCGTTTCAGGAAAGTTCCCCCGAAACTGATAGTTGAATCAAAGATCATGGCTGTGAAAGCAGGAATAGAGATCACCACTGATGCTCTGGAGTCCCATTACCTGGCCGGCGGAAATGTACTCCGTGTCGTTCAGGCACTTATCGCTGCTGACAAAGCCAATATCCCTCTGGTTTTTAAACGTGCCGCAGCAATAGATCTTGCCGGAAGAAATGTGCTGGAAGCTGTACAGATGAGCGTAAACCCCAAGGTTATCGAGACTCCAAGGGTTGCGGCTGTTGCCAAGGATGGAATCCAGCTCACTGCTCTTACAAGAGTTACTGTAAGAGCAAATATCGACAGACTTGTTGGAGGAGCGGGCGAGGAAACCGTATTGGCAAGGGTCGGAGAGGGAATCGTTACCACAATCGGATCAGCGGCCACTCACAAACAGGTACTTGAAAATCCCGATTCCATCTCCAAGCGGGTGCTTGAAAAAGGCCTTGACGCAGGAACAGCTTTTGAGATCCTCTCAATTGATATTGCCGATGTTGACGTTGGAAAAAATATCGGAGCAGAACTGGAAACCGATCGCGCTGAAGCGGACAAGAAAATCGCACAGGCCAAAGCAGAGGAGCGTCGTGCCATGGCCATCGCAGCCGAGCAGGAGATGAAGGCTAAGGTGCAGGAAATGAAAGCTAAAGTAGTCGAGGCTGAAGCGGAAATACCCCTGGCTATGGCAGAGGCATTCAGAAAAGGCCAGTTGGGAGTCATGGATTATTACCGAATGAAAAATGTCATGGCTGATACTCAGATGAGAGAATCTATAAGCCAACCTCCTAAAAGTGCGGAAAAGGATAAGATCTAATCACTGAAATTCAGAATGATCTGAACCGAAAGGTCCACGTTTATGGGCGATCCATTTGATCTGTTCGAGACTCTTCTTCCAGTCATATTCTTTGTGATCTGGATTATCATTTCGATAGCAGCAAGTACAAAAAAGAAGCGTCCGCCAGTTAAATCAGGCCCCGGTCCATCTTACCAGAGACCCGGGACTCCGGAAAAACCGGTGGAAAGCGAGCCCCGGCCAGTCGATCAACTGAAAAAGACTCTGGAGACCATCTTTCAGGAGATGGGGGGATTACCCCCACCGGATATTCCTCCTCCTGAATATGTGGAAGAAAAGGCCAGACCGGAAAAGCCGGTGAAAAAGCAGGTTCAGGAAAGAGTGGAAAGGGTTGAGAGGGTCGAAAGAATCAGGCCATCCAGGGCACCTGAAATGGAAGAGGAACCGGATTCCAGTCCCATTGTTTCCTACAATGAACTCAGAAACGCGATAATCTGGTCTGAGATTCTTGCTGCACCTATTTCCATGAGAGATGAATAAGCGCTGTTTTGCGCTATTCATCTCTTTACATACTCTCTCCTTTAAAAAGATAGTCCGTTTTCCTCATCCCCTTTAATTATTTTTTTTACTTACATCTTTTATCAACTGAGAGGAATAGTATGATCAGGGTAGGTTTTGTGGGATGGCGCGGCATGGTGGGATCTGTGCTGATGGAAAGGATGCAGGCAGAGGGAGATTTCAAAGGATTCGATCCGGTTTTCTTTTCCACATCTCAGGTCGGCGGCAAGGGACCCTCACTGGGTTTTGACATCCCTCCTCTCAAGGATGCATACAGCATAGAGGAACTCTCGAAACTGGATGTAATTGTCTCCTGTCAGGGTGGAGATTACACCAACGAAATCTACGACAAATTGAGATCTGCCGGATTCAAGGGTTACTGGATCGATGCTGCGTCGGCATTAAGAATGCGGGAATCGAGTGTTATTGTGCTTGATCCGGTTAATGGCGATCTGATCCAGAAGGGACTGAAAGCCGGAGTAAAAGATTATGTCGGCGGCAACTGCACTGTGAGTCTGATGCTGATGGGACTCGCGGGCCTCTTCCGCCGCAATCTGGTTGAATGGATCTCATCGATGACCTATCAGGCAGCATCGGGGGCCGGCGCAAAAAACATGATTGAACTGGTGTCCCAGATGTCTCATCTGAGTGATGCAGTGAAAAGCAGTCTGTCCAACCCCGGAACGACCGCTCTTGAACTTGATAGAATTATAACAGCCGAGCTGAGAAGCGGCAGGATGCCGGTACAGAATTTCGGTGCTCCGCTGGCAGCAAGTCTGATCCCGTGGATTGATAAACCCATGGAAAACGGCCAGACCAGAGAGGAATGGAAGGGATGCGCGGAAACAAACAAGATTCTTGGCAGTAAAACTCCGATTCCTGTTGATGGTATCTGCTGCAGGGTAGGCGCAATGCGCTGTCACAGCCAGGGATTGACAATAAAACTAACCAAAGATATACCTCTGGACGAGATCACAGCCATGATCTCCTCTGATCATGAGTGGGTGAAAGTCATTCCCAATACCAAAGAGGCGACACTTAAGGAGTTATCTCCTGCAGCGGTTTCAGGTACTCTTTCTGTGCCTGTCGGGAGGCTCCGGAAAATGAATCTCGGTCCCGGATATATCGCTGCTTTCACTGTAGGTGATCAGCTTCTCTGGGGTGCGGCAGAGCCTGTCAGAAGAATACTGAAAATTGTTCTTGAACACCTTAATGTTGGCTGAATCCGGATTTTATACCGCTCCGTTGATCTAAACAAAACGGGGCGGCTTTCTTTTTGCTCCTTTTTACCCCTGGCTTTACTTTCCCACTGAAAAAATATATTCTTAAGGTGTATCATTATATCAATGCACTTATAACCCTGGTTTTTAACTGATTTGCCGGAGAACAACCGGCACATTCTTGTGAACAGAAAAAAAAAAGGAGGTCCTATGAACAGGTTTCTGGCGCTGGGCATATCCGTATCCCTGACACTATCGCTCCTGACAGGTTGCAGCATCGACAGAGTAGAGATTATCAATCACCCATCCCAAGCCAAACAAGGCGATACAATCAGTGTTTTATTCAGCACAGCTTACAGCTACGTAACCAATTCATCAACCGCTATTCTCCCGGTAGTTCGTGACAGCCTGCATGTGCTCATTGGCTTTTCTGATCAGTTTGAGGTCCTCTCATTAGATTACTATGACCCAAAGGATTTAAACATCAAAACATTATTATCGATCGAGGATCCGGAAGTTCTGGAACAGATGATAATGGATTCTCTCGAAGTCTTCTCTGAGAAGAAAAAACCGATGATTAAAGATGGAGGACTTGAAGCTGCAATTTCCGGACGCACTGTCACTGTTCACGACCAGGAAGGAACCGAAACGACCATCAATACCGATGATATCGATCAGTGGAAGGGGTTCAGCTCAGACATTAATATTTCAATTGAAGCAGGAAGTGAAATGGATACAGCGTTTAACATTGACTCCATTCTTGCTCTTGCTGAAAATGAGGGTTTTGATATTGACGAAGCAGAACTGGATCTGTTTCCAATCGAAGTCGATAGTATCGGCATAAAAGTCATCCCCATTTTTCTTTTTGCCAAAATCATTACACCTCCAAATCAGGGAAATTACACTTTATACTACTATGGAAAGACAGGCAAAATGCCCAAAGCATCAGTTGGCACAGGATTCACTGATGATGGTGGTGATATGGTTTCAGGAAAGATTACCATTACAGGGACCTCCGCAAGAAATCTGCTTGCAAACAAAGCCGGAAAATCCATTCAGGTCTACCCTAATCCATTCAGGGAAAGAGTTCAGATCATTCCAGGGTTCACAGACAATAAAAAACTGCAGATCGAGATCTATTCAATCGATGGAGCCCTGGTCAGGAAAATGATTCCCGGTAATACAAGGAATCTTTTCTGGGATGGAAGGGATCAGTCCGGAGCGTTCGTCTCACCAGGCTCCTATATGATCAGAGTCAACAACGGAGAAAGTATACTCAGCCGGAAAGTTGATTATATCAGATAATTGAAGCTGAATTTCTGCTCTGCTCATAATAGAACAGGCATACAAAAGAAAAGCGCCCATCGGGGAACTCCTGATGGGCGCATGTTTTTTCCGAACTGATAGAACACTTATTCGATTTTATTTAAATCTTTCAGTTTCCTTATTACAAGCAGTGCATCCGGGCCGGATACAGGCTTATCCGGGCCAAACGTTCCATCCATAGCGGCATCCATAACCCCTTTATCCACCGCATTACATATAGCATTGTAAACCGGGTGGCTTGCATTGATATCAGGGAAACGGCTGTCTGTCCCTACGTATTTTGTGGCAATGGAGGCATCACCAAGGATAGCAATAAGAGCTTCCTCCACAACCAGCGCGTATTCACCTCTGGTTACGAGCTGATCAGGATGAAAGGTGTGGTCAGGGTAGGGTTCGAGTCCGCGGATATTGAGTTCCACTATATCGGTGATAAAATTTTTAGCCCAGTGGTTATCAATATCCGTAACAGCCGGCATCGAGACCACGCTGTCAACTTTCATTTCACGCTGATCGGTCGGAGCCTCAAAATCTGTATCGTAATTGGCTGGTCTCTTCTTTGTTACCAATTT
>DAOTAZ010000057.1:0-12958 GCA_035382965.1 Chitinispirillaceae bacterium
ATAAAAGGAGTAATGATGATTATAAAAGAGGTACCGGTTGAGGAGAAGTTTGGTGATCTGTGGGTTCTGCTGCCTGATGCCATCAGTATGTATAGCTGCCGGGAGATCGATGCTGCCGTCAGTAAAAAAATAAACAGCAGTATTAAACGCATCGTTCTTAATATGTCAAAGACATACAATCTGTTCAGCTCGGGACTCAGACTGATGCTTTCTTTACGGAAGAAAATAAATCTCAGGGGCGGAGAGCTTGTGCTGGTAAATGTGTCTGCACAGATTCGCCAGTTGCTCACTGATTTGAATCTTGACAAAGTATTTAAGATCTTCTCAACCGAGATTGAATTCGAAGTATCACATGAAGATGTCTGGAATCAGAAAAACACTGAAATCGAAACCGGGTTTGTATTCCTGGTTGAGACAGAGCAGGACATCTGCCATATTACCGTTTCCGGTGAAATGGTTTCAGGACAGGACTTTTCCAAATGCGAACAGTTCACACCTCAGCCGGGAATCAAAAAGTTCATTATCGATCTTTCATCTCTCAATATGATCGATGCTTCCGGAGCGACGGCTCTTCTTGAACTTGCAACTACAGTAAACACCGCAGGAACTGCTTTAAGAGCTTTTGGTGCTGCAGAGATGATCAAGGAAACACTTGCTCTGTTTGGTGTAGACCAGTTTCTTGCTTATTACAAGGATGAGAAATCTGCTATGGAGGACAGGTAACAGTAATCAGAAGACCTCAAGGAGACTCGAAGTTCTCTCTACGACTTTTCCTATGATCTCGGATTGTGGATAGCCTGACTCCCGCAGCGCTTTCAGTACATTACCGGCGTAAAGCTCCGGAACAGACATGAAAAGCCCTCCCGATGTCTGTGCGTCAAGAAGAAGCATCCTGCGGTTGTAATCAAGATCTCGTGCAAACTCTGTGTTCTTTTCTATAAATTCCTGATTTCTGAATCCGGCTCCGGGAATACATCCCATCTCGGCAAGTTCGTATGCTCCCTCAAAAAAAGGAACAGTCTGACTCTCAATAAGGAAGGTAACCCCGCTTGCATCAGCCATCTTCAAAGCATGACCAAGGAGCCCGAAACCGGTGATATCTGTCGCACACCGGACCCCGAACTCCTGCATTATTTCCGCACCTCTTTTGTTAAGAAGCATCATTGAATCCAGCGCAGCCTGATAATGGGTCTCATTTACCAGGCCGACTCTCTTTCCGGCTATTATGACTCCGGTACCCAGAGGCTTTGTCAGAATGAGCAGGTCACCTTTCTGTGCCGCTGCATTGGTGATAATCTTTTCAGGATGAATTGTGCCTGTAACAGCCAGGCCATACTTTGGAGGAAAGTCATCAATTGTATGCCCTCCAACAATAACTCCTCCAGCCTCACTTACCTTTTCCTGACCGCCTTTAAGTATATCCTTCAGCACTGAAAGCGGAATACGTTTCGAGGGAAACATCACCAGATTCATTGCTGTCAAAACGCTGCCACCCATGGCATAAACATCACTCATTGCGTTTGCAGCGGCGATTCTTCCAAAATTGACCGGATCGCTGCAGACCGGAGGGAAAAAATCGGTAGTCTGAATCAGCGCCAGGTCGTCATTGATACGGTATACGCCCGCATCATCGTGAGTCTCTATATCCACCAGCAAATTCCTGTCTTTTATACGCGGGATATCTTTCAGGGCTTCTGAGAGCTGGAGAGCGGAGATTTTTGCTGAACATCCCCCATATTCCACTGTTGATAGCAGATCAAAGCTCATTTTTTCCTCTGTTCTTTAATAAGTGCAGGCTGGTTTCAGGTTTAGTCTCAAGGATAAAATATTAGATGCAGCGGCTTCTGCAACCCAATCAGGTCCCGGTTGAAGACCAAAATCTGTCACCTCTGTGATTGCCTAACTCTTCAGGCTGTAACTATTTTTAGACGATGAAAACCGTGGCGCAGAATCGCAAAGCTTTTCATGATTACGAAGTATTGGAAAAGGTGGAGGCCGGAATAGTCCTGAGCGGATCTGAGGTAAAATCGATCAGGGCCGGTAAAGTCAATCTGGCGGAGAGCTATGCTCAGTGCATAAATGGGGAGATCTTCATCGTAAGTCTTCACATCAGCCCCTATGATAAACTCGGCGCCTATTCAACCGATCCATACAGGAAAAGAAAACTTCTTCTCCGGAAACGCCAGATCGCGCATCTTTGCAGTGAAGTCGAACGCAAGCAACTCACTCTTATTCCACTTTCCATGTATTTCCAGAAAGAATGGGTAAAGATAGAACTGGGGCTTTGCAGAGGCAGGAAAAAATACGATAAGCGTCAGAGAATTGCTGAGGAAGAATCGAAGCGAAGAATCGCCCAGATTATGAGAAAGCGTTAGTCAGGTATGAAACTTTTCTTCTCAACAGTGCTTTTACTATTCTCAGTCTCTTTTTGTTACTCTCAAGGGGATTCCTCCCGGACTATCCGTTCTGTCCCTGTCACCAGTATTTTTGGTTCACAGATGATCTCTTTGACGGATATATGTGACGCGATGGGGTACAGATGGCAGTGGGATCGATATTCTCAGAGGTTTTCCTGTACCAGGAACACAACCCGGCTCTCATTTGTTCAGGATAACCGTTTCTATACAATAAACGATAAAGTTTTTCAGCTACCTGCATCAGTGATTCGCCATGGCGGTACACTCTATATTCCGCTTCAGGCAGCCTCTGAGATTTTCAGTGATTCCGGGGAATCGCTGAAACACGATAGAGAAGCCGGCACAGTAAGTACCAGTGCCCCCAGGTTTTCCATCCTTTCGGTACTCTGTGATAAGAAGCAGAACGGGACCCTGCTGACGATAAGTCTTACTGATTCACTTCCGTTTGATTACATCTACTACTATCCCAGTCTTACACTGAATTTTTTCGGCGGTACTGTTGACACACAAAAGGTAAAGCAGGGGAAGGTGGGGCTTGTAAAGTCAGTCTCTTCAGTGCAGTTCAAGGAATCTGCCCAGATCTCAGTTCGCCTTGCCGCTGAGATAGAGGAACCTGTAATCGATTATGTTCAGGACACAAAAACACTGATGGTTTCATTGAGGCCGTTAAAACCTGCACAGAATCAGAAAAAAGCCACGCCCCAGCCTGTGGAATCACAGGCGGTGAAAACTATTGTGCTGGATCCGGGGCATGGCGGCAAAGATCCGGGTGCTATCGGGCCTAAAGGGGTTAAGGAGAAGGATGTTGTTCTGGGGATTGCTCTTTACCTGAGAGATCTTCTTGAGAGGAAAACAGATCTGAAAGTCTATATGACAAGAGACAAGGATATTTTTATACCCTTGAGTGAGCGTACCAGATTTGCAAATCAAAAAAAGGCGGATCTTTTTATAAGTATCCATGCGGATGCGGTTTCCGGACCGGATAAACGGAAAGAGGATACAAAGGGGTATAAAATCTACTTTTTGTCCCAGGCAAAGAACGAAGAGGACAAGCTTGTGGCCATGCGTGAAAACGCGGTTATCGAGCTGGAGGATAAGCCTCAGAATTACAGCAGTCTCCAGAATGTATTGATTGACCTTGCCGGAAACGAGTACCTGAGGGAGAGTCAGGATCTCTGCATTCTTCTTGATCAGAAGTTCAGTGCTTCTTTACAGAAAAAGATTACAAAACTTCACCTGGGAATCGGTCAGGCGAATTTCTGGGTTTTAAACGGCGCCTACATGCCATCTGTACTGATCGAGACCGGTTTTCTTTCAAATCCCAAAGAAGAGAAACTGCTCGCGGACAAGGATTTTCAGAAATCAATGGCTGAAGCGATTTTTAACGCTGTCACGAGTTTCCAGAGCAAATATGAGGGTAAATTATGAGTGATTCCCGGCCCATCGGGGTATTTGATTCGGGTTTAGGCGGATTGACGGTCGCTAAGGAGATTTTCCGGCTCATGCCAGGTGAGAAGATTATTTACCTTGGGGATACAGCCCGCTGCCCTTATGGCGGACGTTCCGATGATACTATCATCTCATTTGGATTGCAGGATGCCCGGTACCTGATGGAACAGGATATAAAGATGCTGATTGTGGCCTGCAATACCGTTTCTTCAGTAGCGCTTGAACAGATCGCAAATGAGATAAAGGAGATCCCGGTGATCGGTGTGGTGCTTCCCGGTGCCAGGGCTGCTGTGCTGCGCACAGCAGAGAGGAAAGTAGGAGTTATCGGCACATCGGCTACTGTCAGAACGGAATCCTACGCCAGGGCCATCCAGAACATCGATTCCGGGATAAAAGTGTACTGCAAGGCCTGTCCCCTCTTTGTACCGCTTGTGGAAGAGGGCTTGACTGACAATGATATTACACGGCTCACTGCCCAGTATTACCTTTACGAAATGATAGATCTCGGGGTGGACTGCCTCATACTCGGCTGTACCCACTATCCACTTCTCATGGAGACCATTCAGGGAACAGTCGGAACAAGAATTCAACTGATCGACAGCGCGCTGTGGACAGCAAAAGAGGCGCAGGATATACTGAACGCTCTCCACGCACTCTCAGACGAAAAATCCAACGGACTGGCCTCCAGCCGGTTTATTGTCACAGATATGACACACAATTTCAGTAACCAGGCATCAGCTTTTCTGGGAAATCAATTGCCTGAAATCGAAAAGATTACCCTGGAGGAATTGACTAAATGAGAATTCTCTGTAAAGTCCTGCCGAGATTCAGGACAACAGTGCTTGTGCGGGATTACGGATTCCTTTTCCACCCTCCAGACTGCCTTTGAATAATACAGCAGGAAATCCGTATATCGTTCTATCAACAAGCAAATAATTACTAAAGGAGAATACATTATGTCAGGTCATTCCAAATGGGCGACCATTAAAAGAGCCAAAGGCAAAGCCGATGCAGCAAGAGGGAAACTGTTTAACCGTCTTATCAGAGAAATCACAATCGCGGCCAGAATCGGCGGCGGTGATGCCAATGCCAATCCGCGTCTGAGGTCTGCTATCAACAGTGCCCGGCAGGCAAATATGCCCAACAAAAACATCGAGTCTGCTATTCTCAAGGGAACTGGCCAGCTCGAGGGTGTTTCTTATGAAGAGATTACATTTGAAGGTTACGGACCGGGAGGGATTGCAGTACTTATTGAATGTATGACAGATAACCGTAACAGAACCGTTTCCGAAGTCCGTCATGTACTTACCAAACATGGTGGTAATCTGGGCCAGACTAACTCTGTGTCGTGGATGTTCAAGAACAAGGGGCTTATCAGGGTTGCCGGTGATGCCATGGCTGAGGATCAGCTTATGGAGGTAGTACTGGAAGCAGGCGCAGAGGACATGAGTCTCGATGGAGACGAGTATGAGATCGTTACAACTCCGGAGACTTATGAAGCAGTGAAAGAGGCACTGGAAAAAATCAACATTGTACCGGCTTCTGCAGAACTGACAAAAATACCGGAGAATACGGTAAAGGTCGAAGGGGAAAATGCATCCAAAGTACTCAAACTGATGGATGCACTGGATGATCTCGATGATACCCAGCATGTTTACGCCAACTTCGACATTTCCGATGCGGATATGGAGAAGCTTCAGGAATGATTATTTTCGGCATTGACCCTGGAACAGCAGTTACCGGATACGGGGTAATAAAGGTTCAGAATAACTCCGTATCCTGTGTTGATGCCGGGGTGATTGCTACTGATGCCACCCGTCCGCTTGCGGAGCGTCTGGAAATCATCTACGATAAACTTTGTGAGAAGATTCAGCTCCATAAACCATCCAGAGTGTGTGTGGAGCAGGCTTTTTACGGAAAGAATGTTCATACCACACTTGTTCTGGGTCATGCCCGGGGAGTAGCTATGCTGGTTGCCAGGAAATATGGCGCAGAGATAATGGAGTATTCCCCAAGGGAGATAAAGAAGGCGGTTACCGGTAATGGAAACGCCACCAAGGAGCAGGTGGCATTCATGGTAAAGATGCTCCTTCCGTCGAGCGGTAACCATGAGCGCAGCGACACTTACGATGCTCTGGCTGTCGCACTGTGCGATTTCAACAGGGCAGGGACTGCGATACCGGGAGTCATTAAATGATAGATTTTATCCGTGGCACGCTTGCAAACAAAGAAATTGCCCATGTGTCGGTAGAGGCTCATGGAGTGGGCTATGGGATCAGTATTCCGCTTTCCACTTATGAAAAGCTTCCTCTTCCAGGTGAAGAAGTGTTTCTTCATATCCATTATTATGTCAGGGAGGATGCGCACAAGCTCTACGGTTTCTTTACAAAAGAAGAACGGGAACTGTTTCGTCAGCTTATAGGTATCACAAAAATAGGTCCCAAAGTCGCTTTGAGTATCCTCTCCGGCATTTCAGTTGCTGATCTGATTGCCAGTGTCAATTCCGCTGATCCATCCCGGCTTGAAAAGATCCCCGGAGTGGGGGCTAAAACGGCTTCACGGCTGATGATGGAGCTCAGAGGGAAAGTCGGTGCTGCACCTTTTGCAGGCTTGTCAAAGGGCACGTTGCCTGCCGGTGCGAAGGCTTCAGGGGGAAAGCGTGAGGAAGTCTTTGCAGCCATGATTTCCCTGGGATATAATGATAAGCAGGTAGAGAGGGCACTTTCCAGGGTTGGAGAGACACTCCAGGATGATGCCGATGCAGAAGAGTGGATACGAAAAGCTTTGCAGGTGATATGAAGAAAAGCGAACTGATAAAAAAAATCCAGGCCGGGTTCTCGCTGAGCAATATGGATTTGTCGGGTTACGACTTCTCCCATTCAAATATTTCAGGAGCCGATTTTCAGGGATGTAATCTCACCGGGGCTGATTTCAGCTACTGTAATTTAAGCGGAGCCAGGTTCCAGAATGCCAAACTCAGCGGTGCGAATTTTCAGCACGCAGTCATCGCCGGCGCTACCATGGTTATTGCCAAAATCGCCGGAATTCCCCTGGGAAATGTCAATCACACCTATTTCCGGACAGCGATTCTGATGGGAGCTGATTTCTCATTTGCTAAAATAGAGAAAGCCGATTTTGTAGACAGCGATCTTTCGAACTGCACCTTTGAGGGAGCTTTTCTGAGGGAATGTGAAATGGGAAGATCTGTTCTTTCCAAATCGAATTTCTCCAACAGTGAGATCCAGAACTGTGATTTTTCACGATGCACCGGGAAAATGCTTTCTGCTTCCAAATGCAGCTTTTTACACTGTGCCTTTCCTACCTCCGATTTCACCGGAGCTGATTTTCTGAACTGTGAATTCAATAACTGTCTTTTCACAGAAACCATAATCACTGAATCGAAGCTCAGACATGTGCGCTTTACCGACTGTGATTTTTCACTCTGCTATGGACAGAGCGCTGAAATGCTCTGCAATATATACAGAAGAGTTACATTTGAAAGAGCCATGCTCAGTGGATCCCACTGGGAGGATTGCTCATTTACCAATACAACTTTTATGCAGGCACTCATGGCTGATGCAATAATTAAAGGCACCTGTTCCAGAGATGATTTCCCCGGGGCTACCGGTAATTTGCGTACAGGTGATGAGAAATGAAATCCGGTGCTGATGAAAGAATAGTATCTGGAGCATCCAGGGACCCTGATGAGGAGAGGATGGATGCTGCGCTGCGCCCGGAACGGTTCAGTGATTTTGTAGGCCAGGACTCCATCAAGGAAAACCTCTCTATCTTTGTGGAAGCCGCAAAACAGAGAAACGAAGCTCTGGATCATATTCTCTTCTGCGGTCCTCCGGGTCTGGGAAAAACTACCCTTTCCAGAATTCTTGCCAGTGAACTGGGCGTAGGTATACATACTACATCAGGACCTGTTCTGGAAAAGAAAGGTGACCTGGCCGGGAATCTGACAAATCTTGCAGAGAAAGATATTCTTTTTATTGATGAAATCCACCGTCTGAACCGGGTAGTTGAGGAAACCCTTTATCCGGCAATGGAGGATTTTGTTTTTGATATAATGATCGGTGAGGGTCCCTCTGCACGTTCTATCAGGCTTAACCTCAAGCCATTTACCCTTGTTGGTGCTACTACCAGAGCCGGAATGCTGACTTCACCGATGCATGCCCGGTTTGGTTATGTCTGCAGGCTCAACTATTATGAGCCTCAGCAGTTGCAGACGATTATATTAAGGTCTGCGGGAATTCTTGGAATTCAGTGTGAGAAGAATGCTGCTCTCGAGCTGGGGAAAAGAGCCCGGGGGACACCCAGAATAGCCAACCGGCTGTTAAGACGATGCAGGGATGTTGCACAGGTAAGGGGCGACGGAACCATTACTGTATCTATTGTTGATAAGACTCTCTCGATGCTTGGCGTGGATTCATCCGGACTCGATGAGATGGACAGAACGATTCTGATGTCAATAATTGAGCATTACGGGGGGGGACCGGTGGGCATCGGCACTCTGGCCGTAGTTGTTGGTGAGGAGCCTGACACCATTGAGGAAGTGTATGAGCCGTTTCTGATCCAATCCGGTTTCCTGAAAAGGACTCCAAGGGGAAGAGAGGTCACTGAGAAATCGTACAGGTATTTTAACCTGAAACCACCCCGGCCGCAGTCGTATCAGCAGAATCTGTTTTAAAACGGGATTTAAGGAGAGAAAAGGATGAATTGGGTAGATGTAGGAAGATTTCTGGTAGTTGCCGGGACAATTATTCTTGTCCTTGGTGTGTTTTTTATATTGACCGACAAACTTCCTCTTGGAAAACTCCCCGGAGATATCCAGATAGGAAATGGCCGCTTCAAAGTCTATATCCCAATCGCAACATCAATTCTTATCAGTCTGGTTCTGACACTGGTGATCAATTTCTTCTCCCGAAGGTGACACCATGGAACTGAAACGCTTGTCAATCACGGTGAGCGGAAGGGTTCAGGGTGTGGGTTTCAGGTATTTCACCGAAGATGCTGCTGAGGCGCTGGGCCTTACAGGATGGGTGAGAAATACCTGGGGAGGGGAAGTTGAGATGGAGGTTCAGGGGACACCGGATATGCTTGAGCAGTTTATAACCCGGATTAATGAGGGTCCTCCACTATCTTTCGTAAGAGATTTCCACCTGAATGAAATTCCTGTTGTGAAGGACGAAAAAGGCTTTTCAGTAAGGTATTAAACTTACTGAAATCATCCCGATTATCTGAATCACAGAATCACAATTCAAGACTGTTTTTTCCGGCATTCTTTTTGCACCCCCAATGAATCATCAGGAGGGGAGTTTTATGCCTATGGTCAATAAACTCGTCAAACTGTCTTCTTTTGTGCTTTTCTGCGAAATAACAGGGCTTGCAGGAGGCTATTTCACTGCCAGGGGGATTCCCGACTGGTATTCAAATTTAAAAAAACCTCCCTTCAATCCACCATCCTGGGTCTTCACCCCTGTCTGGACCATTCTTTATGTCATGATGGGAATATCAGCTTATCTGGTTTATGAGAAAAAGGAGAAGAAAAGGAAGACCGCACTTCTGCTTTTTGCTGCTCAATTATTCCTCAATTTCTGGTGGACTATTCTGTTTTTTACATTTCGCTCACCTTTAGCTGCCTTTATCGAGATTATTGCTCTGCTGCTTACAATAGTGATGACAATAGTGGCTTTCTGGCCAATTTCCAAAAAAGCCGCGATTCTCCTTTTGCCATATTTGCTCTGGGTATGCTTTGCATCAGTGCTTAATTATTCCGTGTGGAAACTTAATAGCTGAATAAAAATGATGAGGGAGGTTTATGCCCGTAGATCATGAGCAGATAAAAATCGATATAGAGAATAATCTCTCGAGAGATTCCCGGATCGGTCAGTCTAAAATAAAGATCAATTTCTCCGACAACACTGTGATTCTCACCGGGGATGTGCATTCGTACTCGGCAAGGGAAGCGGCTGAGATGGATGTCTGGTCTGTAAAAGGAGTGAGTGCTGTTGAGAATCTCCTTAATGTTGTATTTCCTCCCGGCTACAAATCACCTTCCGACTCGGTGATTAAAGATAATGTAAAGAGGCTTATCTCCTGGGATCCCGATATTTACCTGGAAAGGATAGAGGTTTTTGTGGAAAAGGGGAGAGTAGTGCTTGAAGGTTCAGTAGATCAGTATTGGAAAAAATTCAGAGCAGAACAGTTGGCTCGCGAAAGCGGAGGTGTGACTGCTGTGGTCAATAAACTGGTAGTCGACCTGACCGAAAAGATTTCCGATGAAAAGATCGGGCAGGATATAATGAGTCTCATGGGCAGAAATTCTGCTCTGGATGTAAATAAGATCACCGTTGAGATTAAAAACGGAAATGTCGTTCTCTATGGATCGGTCCCCAGCAGACGGGGGTTCGATGTTGCTGAAGACCTGGCCAGGTACACTCCAGGAGTGCTCTCAGTAGAAAATAAACTTTCAATCGTTCCCTCTTAGAGTATTGCTCTTGATAAGTCTCTGACTAAATGCGATTTTCCTTAAGAAAAAACTCAAGGATAATCGCATGAATTTTAAATTGACGTGTTTTTTTGCTCTGTTTTTATCCCTCTTTTCTCTGGTAACAGCACAGGAAAATGATACCCTTACCTCTCCTCTTTGTGCTCACCCGGAACAGATATTCACAAAACAAAGTGGCACGTATAGGATCAATTACTGGATGGGTGAGACCATGCTTAATATGAAAACCACCAAAGGTTTTCTTTACAACAACGGTGCCAGCCGTTCGTTTTTGCAAAAATACACGGCACGGAAAGTGACAGGCTACTCTCTGCTTTGCGTGGGTGCGGGACTGGTTATAACAAATATCGCTCTTGACAATCGCGGCTTCCATCCTGTCGGGCTTGCCGGATATGCATCCATTGCCTGTGGCTTCGCCGCAAGTTTTTCTGCTAACGGCAAGTTTCGACTCGCAGTTTATGAGTACAATAAAAACATCTGCGGGAAGAAATAAGCGCTTATATCTGCAACAATAAACTCAGATGTCTGAGATGAAATTCTCGGGGTTGCTCGTTGCGGCGGGTTTTTGCAGCACCTTGCGTTTTTTCAGAGTTGTGCTCCGTCTAAATCTTTTTGCCGCAACCGCTGTTGCAGATTTTCGCATGGATGGAGTCCATACCGATACCCGGTTGCGCCCATCCCGTTTTGATTTATAAAGTGCCTGATCTGCTCTTTCGATTAGAGAGACTGCTGTTTCAGAGCTGCCGCAGAATGATGCAATCCCGACGCTGATAGTAACCGAGTGATGCTGCCTGTTGTAAGATATTACATTTTTTGCAACTGCCTTGCGGAGCCTCTCTGCTACATCTCTGGCAATATGCACCGGTGTTTCAGGAAGGAGGACAACAAATTCCTCTCCGCCGTATCTTGCAGCAATATCGATATTCCTGAATAATTTACGGCAGAGATTGGAAATCGATATCAGCACCTGGTCACCGAAGGCATGACCGAAGGTGTCGTTTACCTCTTTAAAGTGATCGATGTCAAACATCAGGACTGTCAGGGGATGTTTATAGCGTTTCGCACGGTTAAGTTCGTGTCCGGCAGCCTCGAAAAAGTGACGATGGTTGAAAAGACCGGTAAGTGAATCTGTTTCCGCTCTTCTTCGAGCGATTTCAAGAAGTCTTGTGTTTCTGATTGTTATTGCTGCCTGTTGTGCAAACATGGTGAACAGATTGAGGTCTGCCCAGGTAAACTCATGAGAGGGATTTGATTCCACTATCATCAGAACCCCCACCAGGCTGCTTCCTGCAATCAGGGGAGCTGCCATCAGGCTCTGACAGGTACTTTCCATACCAAAAGGAAAATGGTTTTCATTGTTTCCGTGAAGTATCATTGGCTCCCGGCTTTGGGCAACAGTACCTATCACCCCGTAACCCATCGGTATTCTGATCCCCTTGCGGTTACACCTGTTGTGGACTGCGACTATAACGATCTCATTTCTTTTGCGGTCATATAATCCCAGCTCACTTCCTTCGGCATTGAGGAGAGTGACAGCACGGACCAGAATAGATTCCAGGAGTCTCCCGGTCCTATGTTCAGTGAGCATGTCGGTGAGATTCGCTCTCAGTGCATCAAGCTCGGCTGCACGGGCCTCGGCTCTTCTGCGTGCCTCGCTTTCAGCCTCTTTTATTCTGTTAAGATGTCCGAAAAGGATGTTGTATGGATGCACAAACCCGGTAGTGATGATTGCCCGGTAAAGCAGATACCATCCTGTAAAACGCAGGAAATGACTCATCAGGATAAATAAACTGCTGCTTGACAGAAAGATCATCAGTAATCCCGATGCAGTATTCAGCAGGTTTGACCATGCAAGAAGAAGAAAGAGTCTGGTTTCGAGCTTCTTTCTGTAGCTGTAAAGAAGAAAAATCACGGCAGGAAAAAATGCTGTTATGATAATGCTTCCTGTTTTGCTGGACAAGATGATAAGCCCTGAGAGATTTTCACTAAAAATAAGCCCCAGAAAAAACAGGCTTATTGCCAGATAGATGGCACTGAGAGCACTTATATGCAGGTTTCTGTCCACAAAAAAGAATGCTGCCAGAAGTGATACTGCCTCAATCAGACGGGATGCTGTACAGAACTGAGCTGCAAGGTTTTCTGTGCTTCCTGGAAAAAGCCCTGTTTCCACAAAGGCCAGACAGTGGATCAACTGGAAGAAACCGGTAAAGAGGTAGGAAAATCCAATGAAGAGAAGGAATTTGCTTTCAAAAAAGGGTTTGGCATTCCATACAAAAAGGAAAAGCATCCAGGCGAAAACCACACCAGCCATCTCCAGTATTGTATGGGCCAGGGGAAAACTGTATCCGGTGATGAGCCATAAAATTGTAAAGATGGAAGTGAATTGGGCAGTTTTCCAGGCAATCTGTTTTCCCATTGTCCATTCCTTTTAAGGAACGCAGGAATGCCATTGGCTTCTGTAATTGAATTGTCTGTTATGCAGATAATTCAATTACAGATAAGAACATCCTTGATTCGGAGAATCACTGTTAGTAAAGCAGTTCTGCTGTCGGCAGCTTAAACGTTTTACTGCTTCCGG